>JACQAK010000087.1 GCA_016194985.1 Bacteroidota bacterium | reverse complement strand
GAGCGCAGGTAGCGGTATTCAGCATAGCGAAACAAATGCCAATCATGATAAAGATGTAAAATTTTTACAGATATGGGTATTTCCCAATCAGAAAAATGTGACTCCTCGTTATGACCAGATTACCTTAAATCAGGAAGACAGACATAATAAATTACAACAGATTTTATCTCCAAACCCTGAAGATGAAGGCGTGTGGATACATCAAAATGCCTGGTTTCATTTAGGCAAATTTGATAAAGGGATCAGTACCGACTATACCATTAAAGGAAAAGGCAATGGCGTTTACATTTTTAATTTGAGCGGTAACTTGCAGGTAAATGATCAATTATTAAACGACCGGGATGGCTTTGGCGTATGGGATATCGAAAAAATAACATTGAAAGCCGAAACAAATGCCGAGTTTTTAATCATGGAAGTTCCAATGACGGTATAATATTAAATAATAACAAAATCAATTAAACTTAAAACCAAAAAAAGATGAGCACAACCAAATGGGCATTAGACCCAACACACAGCGAAGTAACATTTAAAATCAAACACATGATGATTTCTAATGTTACCGGCAATTTCACAAACTTTAATGTAAATGCTGAAACAGAAGCCGATGATTTTTCAAAATCAAAAATTTAATTTACAGCAGATGTGAATTCAATTAATACTAATAATGTACAAAGAGACGGGCATTTAAAATCTCCTGATTTCTTTGATACTGAAAAATATCCTCAGCTAAAATTTGAATCCAGTGAATTAGAGAAAAAATCGGATGAAGAATACGCATTACATGGTCATTTAACGATCAGAGATGTCACCAAACCTGTGAATTTAAAAGTTGATTTTGGTGGCATTGCTAAAGATCCATACGGAAACATCAAAGCAGGTTTTACACTGGAAGGAAAAATTAACAGAAAAGATTTTGGATTAACCTGGAATGCCGCGACTGAAGCCGGTGGGATTATGGTAGGCGAAGATTTAAAAGTGCATGCTGAAATTCAATTAGTAAAACAAGCATAGTTTACTAAATCATACATATTAAAAAAGAGAGAATATCTATTCTCTCTTTTTAATTAGCATTATTGTATAATAATAGGGTGTACCCACCTGCTGGTGGGCTGGGCTTTCGGACCCGATAGCTATCGGGACTTTTTTATTTGTCCTTCGGAGCAAATAAAAAGAGCTCAAACAATGCCTCTATCTCTTACGCAGTAAAACTTTGTAATTATGAGAACTCTGCGTTAGGGATGCAAGTGGAAATCCTTTTGTGAGGAACGAACAAAAGATTGAAATGACAGCCCGATCCGCCAGCCGGCGGAAACGCCCTGATCATAAAATCAACTTACAATCTTCTTATACAAAAACTTTTAATTCTCTTATTACTCCTCAAATTCTAAATGATTTTGTATTTTTATCCATCATCCTTTTCTGAAACTTATGACCCCTCCAAAAAAATGGAAAATGGCCATTGTGATATGGCTGGCTATTTATCCTTTAATTACATTGATATTTGCCCTGTTAGGTAAATATCTGATGCAAATTGAGCCATTACCTTTAAGAACGCTTATTATTACTTTGATAGCCGTTCCAACAATGGTTTTTATTTTGATTCCTGCATTGCAAAAGTTATTACATAAATGGCTTTTTAAATAAATGGCAAAAGCAATTATACATAAAGATCATTATGTTACTACGGTTACAGCAGGTAGCAATTCCGTAACAGCCGACGAACCTATATCAAATGGAGGCAAAGAGAAAGGAATGGCTCCTATGGAACTATTAGCTTCTTCGCTGGCATCCTGCACCTGCATCACCCTGCGTATGTATGCCGACCGGAAACAATGGCCCTTGGACAGCGTTGAAACCGATATTTCGATTGATGCAGATACAGCTGCTATTAGCCGAGTTATAACTTTTAAAGGAACTTTAAACGCAGAACAAATCCATCGATTAACCGACATTGCCGATCATTGTCCTGTTCATAAACTACTCACCAAAACCATTACCATAAAAACAACTATCCATGACAGAGATTACTAAAAAATACAGTAATGATGAAATTACTATTGTTTGGAAACCAAGTGTATGTATACACTCTACCCTTTGCTGGAAAGGGGAAAAAGGATTGCGCCAGGTATTTAATCCTGCAGAAAAGCCATGGATAAAACCTCAGGGTGCCACAACTCCTGAAATTATAGAGAGGGTGCATAATTGTCCTTCCGGAGCTATCAGCTTTTATTATAACAATGAAGAGAATAAAACCGTTGAAACACATGCCGAGAGTATTGTGGAAGTGAGTCCTAATGGTCCTTTATTAGTATATGGCAATATTTCGGTAAAGCATATAGATGGAGAAACTGTACAAAAAAATAAAGTCACTGCTTTTTGCAGATGTGGAGCGTCTTCCAACAAACCCTATTGCGACGGAACACATACTAAAAATGGTTTTGTAGGCTAATAAAATAGTATTACTTTCAGGTTGTAAAAAATGGGATCATGAATAAAATTGATAAAATATTTGAAAATAATAAAAAATGGATAGCTGAAAAGCTGGCTATCAATGAAGATTACTTTGAAAATCTGGCAAAAGGCCAGCAACCGGAGTTTTTATACATTGGTTGTTCAGATAGTCGTGTAACTGCCGAAGATTTAATGGGTGTTCAACCGGGAGAGGTATTTATCCATCGCAACATTGCTAATCTGGTAAATAATGTGGATTTAAATGTCATGTCGGTTATTAATTATGCCATCAGGCATTTGAAAGTAAATCATGTAGTGGTTTGCGGGCATTACAATTGTGGTGGTGTAAAAGCAGCTATGCAACCGGTAGATATGGGTATTTTAAATCCATGGCTTCGTAATATCAGAGATGTTTATCGTACACATAAGGATGAGCTAAACAATATAAAGGATGAAGATGCCCGATATAAAAGGTTAGTAGAACTAAATGTTCAAGAACAATGTGTGAACCTGATTAAAACAGCAGCTGTACAGGAAGCATATAAAGACAGAGGCCTGATGGTTCATGGATGGGTATTCGATATTCATTCCGGAAAATTGATCGATTTGAAAATTGACTTTGATAATATCCTGAAGAATATTATGGAAATCTATAAACTCTATTAATCTATTCTATCAAATGGAGTGAACAGATGGCATTAGTATGTAATTTTCTAATTCTATGAAACAAAAAAGGTGTTGATTTACAACACCTTTTTTGTTTTCTTATGTTACCCGGATCTATAGTTTCACTTCCCACAGATCCCAGTTATTATCCAATCTGTACCATGTTCCGTTTATATCCTGCCACATGCGGTTTTTGGCTTCATCCCAGTTTTTCAACTTTAAACCATACATTATAGTTTCCCATCCACATACCCACTTCTGATCTTACCCATGAAGATTCTGCAGGAATAGGCTCAATATTTCCGTCTTTTGGACCGGAGTGCGTCATAAAGCTTAAATGCAGAAGTGCAAACACAACGCATGTGATGATTGTTTTCATGTTTCTATAATTTAATGCCCTCTACCTATTATTTCAACAAAGCTCTTATCTATTTGATTTTGAGCCATGTATTATATATAAAATTTCGCTATGAACAACTTTTAAACAAAAATATAGTAGCTATGCACATAAATAACAGGTTTATGCACAAGATTTAAAGAATCAATTGTTAATTAAACTGATTTAGTGAAAAAAGATGGCTTAGAACACAGATTAATTCGCCTAAAGAAACGTTATTTTTTGAATTTTCCTTTAAGGGCTGCCAAAGCCGACATCATATCGTTAGGATCATAAGCTACTTCTTCTTTCTTATTTGACTGCTTACTGCCGCTATTCGACTGCCTGACTGTTCCTTCTCCTTTCATAGATAAAGCAATGCGTTTACGTTTAACATCGCATTCGGTAACATTAACCCACACCTGCTGCCCCACTTTAACGATCAGGTTAGGATCATCAACAAAGGTATCGCTTAACTGGGAAATATGTACCAATCCATCCTGATGTACACCCACATCCACAAAAGCACCAAAATTGGTAACATTGGCAACAATGCCGGGCAAGCGCATACCTTCTCTTAAGTCCTCGATGCTGTGAACGTGCTCATCAAAGCTGAATACTTCAAAGGATTTACGTGGATCACGTCCGGGTTTCTCCAACTCACTTATAATGTCTTTTAAAGTAGGAATACCTATTGTTTCGGTAACGTAATTGGTTAAATTTATTTTTTTACGAAGTTCTTTATCATTGATCAGATCATCAATACTACAATTTAAATCACCGGCCATTTTCTCTACAATATGATATGCTTCCGGATGCACGGCACTTTTATCCAAGGGATGAATCCCGTCTCTTATTCTTAAGAAACCTGAGCATTGTTCAAATACCTTATCGCCCATACGGTTTACTTTCAGAAGGTCTTTTCTGGATTTAAAAGCGCCATGTTCGTTACGGTAATCCACAATATTTTTAGCCAATGATTCTCCAATACCGGAAACATAAGAGAGTAACTGTTTGGACGCTGTGTTTAACTCTACGCCTACTCCATTTACGCAACTCATCACCACATCATCCAATTTATTTTTTAAGGCTACCTGATCCACATCGTGCTGATACTGACCAACTCCAATAGATTTCGGGTCCAGCTTTACTAATTCGGCTAAAGGATCAGCCAAACGACGGCCTATTGAAACCGCACCACGCACGGTTAGATCATATTCAGGAAATTCTTCACGGGCTACATCAGAAGCCGAATAAATAGAGGCTCCTGCTTCACTTACCATGATCACGGGAATTGATTTAGGTAATACATCTATGCTTCGAATAAATTGTTCTGTTTCGCGCGATGCTGTCCCATTACCTATAGCAATGGCTTCCAATTCATATTTAGCGCATAGTGCCATTACCACGTGCTGCGAATCCATAACACGGCGCTGCGGTTCATGAGGATAAATGACTGTTTCTTCTAATAATTTACCCTGAGCATCAAGGGCTACTACTTTACAACCTGTTCTGAATCCGGGATCTATAGCAAGAATCGATTTTTGTCCCAATGGGGATGCCAATAATAATTCCCGCAAATTATCTGCAAACACTTGTATAGCTTTCTCATCGGCCATTTGTTTGGTCAATAAACGCATCTCGGCTTCAATGCTTGGCTGCAGTAAACGTTTATAGCCATCTTCAATTGCTAAAGCTATTTGCTCGGCACATTCGTTACGTGACGTAATGAATTGTTTTTTTAATTGCTCGTGCGCCGCCTCATCATCAATAACAATATCTAAAATCAAAAAGTCTTCTTTTTCTCCGCGACGCATGGCCAGCATACGATGACTAGGGCACGACATTAGCGGCTCTTCCCAATCAAAATAATCTTCAAATTTTTGACCTTCCTCTTCTTTCCCTCTGATCACCTTTGTTTTGATCATGGCCGATTTCTTAAACAGGTTTCTCATGCCCTCACGCGCTATCGCATCTTCACTCACAATTTCAGAGATAATGTCTCTGGCGCCTGCCAAAGCTTCGTCGGGATGTTCTACACCCAATTCTTTATTCACAAATTTTAAAGCTTCCGGAAATAATTCTTTGGTTTGTTGTGCCAATATTAATTGTGCCAATGGCTCCAAGCCTTTTTCGCGGGCAGCTGTTGCCTTTGTTCGACGCTTAGGCTTATACGGCAAATACAAATCTTCCAAAGTAGATAATGTTTCGGCGGCAATAATTTTATCCGATAACTCCTGTGTTAACTTACCTTGTCCTTCAATCGATTTTAAAATACTTTCACGACGTTGTTCTAACTGACGTAAGCGTTCAATTTCATGCTTGATTGTTATCACCTGTACTTCATCCAGACTTCCGGTTACTTCTTTACGATAACGGGATATAAACGGAACAGTAGCTCCTTCGTCTAATAATTCAACGGTTGATTTTACCTGCTTGGCATCAATTTTAAGCTCTGATGCAATTTTAAAAAATAAGGAAGCGTCGGTCATTATATATGTGTTTAATATTTTTAATAAATGTTATTGAAACAAATATAATCCTATAAAAGGGCGGATTGTGGCGGATTTATTAACATTTACGCTTTTTTGACAATACATAAAATACTCACTATGAAAGACTTAAAATGCAAACTGTTGAAAATTATTTTCTGTATTTAAAAAGGACACTACTCCTATGTTTTAGCTGTCAGATCGCATTTTTATCAAAGACTTCCACTTCTGCAAGCGGACTAAACAGATACACAGAACCTGTAGATAATTCTTTGCAGCGATAACGTTTACGGAGTTTTTCTCCTTTTTCGAAAATACGCGAACCGTTATATAAAAAATGAGTCCGGTATGGTAAATGTTCCAATAGAATCAAATGTCCGTTTGTTTCATGTGTATCATATAGTTTCAGCGTGCGCATTAACGTAGCATCGCTGCAACTGGCCGCTGCAGGGTTCTGCAAATATTTACGCAAAGCATACAGTACATCCAAAGGTAAATTATCTGTACTCAAAAAGGGTGTCATCAATACTCTGAATGAGTGTTTCCATTCCTGACCATGTGGCAATACGGTATTACGATATTCATTATACGTTTTCAGATGCGCTATTTCATGTACCAGGGTTATGAAAAAAGAATAAGGATTTAAATTATGATTAATTGTAATCGTGTGATTTAATCCATCTCTGGGCGAGGTATAGTCGCCTAACTTCGTACTGCGTTCTTTGGTAATTTTTAATTTGAAATCAAACTCGATGATCCAAATGGCAATTTGATGTACGGCAAATTCAGGGATATATTTTCGCAATATTTCCGAATTCCTTAGTATTTGCTGCTCGCGGGGAGTCATTATTTAAGGGACAAAAGAGATTCAAGAGACTAAAGGGATTTAAAAGAAAACTTGGATTTTTAATTAGTCTCTTTTTCCCTTCTGTCTTTTTTGTCTCTTCTATGGTTTGTATTTCGATTTTGATAAAATTTTCTGAGCATCTTTTTCATTCATCAGTTCTTCCAGACTCACCTCATTGTTTTCCATATAGGATCTCACTATTTGCCTGCCTAACCACATGGCTACTCTTGGAGGACATTCTTTACTGATCGCTCTGGTAAAAGGCCCGTCGCTGGTAAATTCAGATACTAATTTCAAGTCATTATCGTAGAGTTTATTATCCTTTGCAAAAAAGCCCCATACGTTTTTCTCATATTTATCTAGATATTCCATCTGTGCTGTGGTATAACCCATTTTTACAGAGTCTTGCGCATTAGGCAATAAGGCATCACACACATAAAATATTTTGCCATAAAAGATCATGTGATTTAAAAGATTATTAACCGGATCGGTATTATCAAATTCTGTAATAACCCATCCGCGCACAGCATCCGACAATACATGTTCTTTATTCATGGTACGTGTTCTGAATTTTGGTAACTCCATCATATTATAAAATATGTTATTACTACCCAAATACATATCCAACCCAATTCCTAACGTAGAATCAACATATACAACATTAAACTGAAATCCGCTCATAAAGGTCACAAATTGCTTCGGTGTTTTTCGTTTAGGAAAAAAAACTTTGAACCGTTTTACAACTTCGGTCATTTCATCTCCCAACAATTCCACATCATTATCAGAATAGGTCCTGATAAGATCTTCATAAGCTGTTTTAATATCCTTATTATTTACAAATCGCAGCAATGTTTGAGAATAGAGAGAATCCACCTGTCCGCCATTGTTTACAATAGCTGATACATAGCGATTGTAGAATGTGGAATATTTTTTTTGGTACTCCTGCATTTTCTGAGAACTGTTTTCAGGAGTCAATAAAAACACATCTTTATCCAAACGTTTAAATACAATTGGATCTAATTGCACTTTACTTGTATCAATATCAAGCGCATTATGCTTACATTCTGTTAAAAAATTAACAAATAAAACTGCTACAATGATTTTTAAACAGATTTTCATACCAAAAATTATATTAATTTTACCATGTTAAATTATATAAAAAACAAAATACATGAAAAAGATTTTACTTTTAGTTTCAAGCACTTTATTGTTAGCTAATAACTTTTTTGCACAGGATAGTGATGATGATAAAAAATTCAGATTAGGGTTAAAGGTTGCGGGTCAACCTACCTGGTTCTCGTCCAACGAAAGTAATGCTACTAAAAAAGGTACGGGGTTTGGGTTTGGGTTTGGATTGGTAACCGAGTTTAGATTATCTAAAACTGCTCATTTTGTTACCGGTATTGGCGGGGATTTTGAAAACGGCAGCATTAACTACAAGTATGCACCTACTAACGCAGCTGCTTATAATGTTGGTTATGTTCTTGATAACTCAGGTACTCTTAAAGAATTAAGTGATGGGGTTAATCAAAGTAACCTGTTATCAACAGGTGATACGTATTATAGTGGTATTACCCAAAGAAAAATAAAAACCACTTATGTTACTATTCCTGTGGCTTTAAAAATGTTAACGAAAGAAATAGCCGGATTTAAATATTTTGGTGTATTTGGTGGTGAAATTGGCGTAAGAGTAAAATCAAGAGCAGAAGACAAATACACATTTGCTACAACAAATAATGGTTATAGCCTGGCGGGAACTAATTCTAATGTAAACATCAATAAAGATGGATCTTTAATTCCTTTAAGATTTGGTATGAACGTTGGATTAGGTGCTGAATATCGTTTATCAGGATCAACGTCATTGTTTTTAAGTGTTCACTATTTCCGTTCATTCACTAACTTAATGAGAAAAGAATCTAAGTATATGGTTTATGATGCTAACGTAGATTCTAACGGGGCAATGACCTTCTTTAGAGTAAAACAAGGTTTATTTATGAATGCTATCCGAATCAATGTTGGTGTATTATTCTAATCAACGAATCCGTTAATTATAAAATCCCGTCCGCATATCAGCGAATGGGATTTTTTTATTTTTATGCTCTATTATTGCATCTATGAAACATCAGGAAATTATTCAACATATTGTTAGCTGGCTTACCACCTATTCCAATCATTCAAAAACAGAGGGCTTTGTAGTTGGCATTTCGGGAGGTATTGATTCGGCATTAACCTCTACTTTATGTGCGCTAACCGGTAAAAAAGTAATTTGTTTAAATATGCCCATTCGGCAATACAAAACAGAATATGACCGGGGTAATGAACATATTGAATGGCTGAAAAAAAATTACAATGGCTAATACCAGAGCCCGGTTAAGAATGACGACTTTATACGCTTATGCGGGGCATCATAAATTATTGGTTGCAGGAACAGGAAATAAGGTAGAAGATTTTGGTATTGGTTTTTATACAAAATATGGTGATGGTGGTGTTGATGTGAGCCCTATTGCTGATTTAATGAAATCTCAGGTGTATGCATTGGCGGCAAAAGCAGGTGTAGTTCAGTCTATTTTAAATGCCAGACCGACGGACGGGCTGTTTGCAGATGGAAGAACCGACGAAGATCAAATTGGAGCTACTTACGATGAACTGGAATGGGCCATGCTTTACATTGAAAACAAAGAGTCTTACGAATTAACGGAACGTCAAAAAACAGCCATGCAAATTTATCAAAGCCGTAACAGGGCCAACAGACACAAAATGGATCCTATTCCGGTTTGCATGATTCCTAAAGATCTGTTAACCTAAATAGCCATGGAAAAAAGAACGTGTTTAGAGTGTGGTGAATCTTTTAATGGAAGAGCCGATAAAAAGTTCTGCAGCGACTTATGCAGGAATGCATATAATAATAAATTAAACAGCGATCATGTTAATTATGTTCGCAATATCAATAATATATTAAGGAAAAACAGGCGAATCATTGAAGACCTTTTACCGGAAGAAACCGCCAAAGTTTCACAGCAAAAGCTCATAGACAAAGGCTTCAACTTTAATTATTTCACAAATATTACCACTACCAAAACAGGAAAAAATTATGTATTCTGTTACGAATATGGTTATTTACCTATCGAAGGAAATTATTATTTGTTGGTAAAAAGAAAAACGGAAAATTAATCTTCAATAATAATAGACACTTTGTCTACAGGGCCGTTCATCGGTGGTAACAGCTTTGTTACTTTCACTTTTGTTTCAATTAATTTCGGAAAAGTATGAATGATCTTATCATAAATGCGTTTACCCACATGCTCTATTAATTTGGAAGGAATTGCCATTTCGGCTTTGCAAATTTCAAAAACCGTACAATAATCCACTGTCAGATTCAGATCATCTTTCACGGCAGCATCATGAAAATCGTATACCATGTATACATCTACAATATACTCTCCACCTATTTTGGTTTCTTCAGGCAAACAACCGTGGTATGCATACAATCTGATTCCTTCTACATTAATTTGATTTTTCATGTTTACTAAGTTGATATTCTTTCTGTTCTCTCTCTTCACACATCCTCGCTCAAAAGTCCACCGGACTTTTTCCGTGCTCGAACTGATAAGAATGGGTTAATCAGAGAATTATATTAAACTCATTAAGTTGTAATCTCGCCTCTCAAATTAGTTTCAAGCAATTGTTTAGATTTTACCAGAGATACTTTTTTTCCGAGCACATACATTAATTTGGTAACAGCACTTTCAAAAGTAATATCATGGCCGCTTACTACGCCTATTTTTTTAAGCTGGCTGCTGGTGGCATACATACCTTGTATGACTTTGCCTTCGGCACATTGAGTTACATTATAAATAATAATTCCTTTATCTATGGCTTGCTTTAAAGCATTTATAAACCAATCCTCGGTACTGGCATTACCGGCACCAAAAGTTTCGATGATCACCGCTTTAATTCCGGGAGCATTTAAAATAGCCAGTGTTATTTTTTTACTTAATCCCGGAAACAATTTCAATACAGCAATATCATTATCCAATTGTGTATGTACCGCTAATTGTTTTTTAGTAGGTTTCAACAAGGCCGGAATATTGTATTGGATATCTACGCCTGCTTCTGCCAATGCAGGATAGTTGGGCGATTTAAAGGCATCGAAGTGTGCCGAATTATATTTATAAGTACGATTACCTCTGTGTAATTTATATTCAAAATAGATACAAACTTCCGTCACAATAGGTTTATTATTCTTTTGTGCAGCGGCAATTTCAATAGCGGTAATTAAGTTTTCTTTACCATCTGTTCTGATTATACCTATAGGCAATTGCGACCCCGTTAAAATAACCGGTTTATTTAAATTCTCAAGCATAAAACTTAAAGCACTGGCTGTAAACGACATGGTATCAGAACCATGTAATATCACAAAGCCATCATACTTACTGTAATTGCCTTTAATCATATCTGCCAGTTCAATCCATACATGAGGATGCATATTGGATGAATCGATAGGATGTTTAAATGAAACAGATGATAATTCAATATCAAATTTTTCGAGTTCCGGAATTTGCTTGGTGAGTGCTTTAAAATTAAAGGGTCTTAATTCTCCCGTGCGTACATCCTGCATCATACCAATGGTACCGCCGGTGTAAATGAGAAGAATGGAAGGTTTCTTGATTGTCATAGACTTAAAAGAATCAAGACTTAAGAGACATAAGACTCATTGTCTTACATCCCTTAAGTCTTGTGTCCTGATTCTAATTAAAATGGTAAATCGTCGTTATCGGAAATGCTGCTGTTAAACACAGGTGCTGTTGTATTTTCCTGCATACCTGCATTATTTTGAGCCGGTGCTGAAGATTGGCCTGAGCCAACTTTTTCGATTCTCCATGCTTCCAGTGTATTAAAATATTTAATTCCCTGAGGTCCGTTCCACTCACGTCCACGTAAGTTAAACTGAACTTTGATTTCATCACCATGATTAAAAGAATCAAGCATGGAACATTTGTCCTGAGTTACCTGAAAACTCACAAACTGAGGGTATGGTGTACTTAAATCTGTTGCTAATACAAAATCTCTTTTTTGAAATTTGTCACTTACTTTTTGTGTGTCATACTTCAATTTTAATTGTCCTGTTACTTCCATTTTCTATATATTTTACGTTATTGATTTACAAATAGGATGATTTTAACAAATTTACGAAAGTTAAAAGCTCATTTTTGGAAAACTTAATCACAAAAATGTAAATATTTAAACAATTAGGGGGATTAAATCCGTCATTATATCGCCATTTGTTCCTCAAATAGAATGCTGGTTTTAACCTGCTGTATGAAAATAATGCAGGTTTATTTTATCATTTTATTAAAATTTTTGGACATATCCCGCCGGCTGGCGGGACTCGCTTTTTTATTTGCCATTAGGGACAAATAAAAAGAGCTCAAACAATGCCTCTATCCTTTATGCTGTAAGGACTTCGTAAATATGGCGCCTGCGTTAGGGATGCAAGCGAAAATCCTTTTTGGGCATGAGGAGGACACTGAGGCTCCCGAAGTGCCGAAGCCCAAAAAGATTGTAGCGACAGCCCGATCCGGCTTCCGCCGGAAACGCCCTGATGATAAAAACAAACCTACATTATTCTTATACAATACTTTTTAATACTTTTAAGGTATGTCTAAAACTATCATCACTATTCCCAAATCCAGCATGGATTTTTTAAGTCTGATTAAAAAAAATAACAACAGAGACTGGTTTAATGCTCATAAAGAGAATTTCTTAAAAGAACAGCAATACATAGAACAATTTGCAGAAGCTTTATTAACGGAACTAAATACACATGACGTGATTGAAACACCAAGCGGCAAAAAAAGTCTGCATCGCATTTACCGGGATACCCGTTTCTCGAAAGAGAAAACGCCTTACAAAACCAATTGGAGCGGTAGTTTCAGGAGAGCTACCAAATATCGCCGTGGAGGATATTACTTTCATCTTGAAACCGGAAACAGTTTTATTGCCGGAGGATTCTGGGGGCCAAGCCCGGAAGATTTAAAACGTATCAGAGATGATTTTGATTTTGATGATGCGCCGATCCGAAAAATCTTAAAAAGTAAATCCTTTATTTCCACCTTTGGAACTTTGCAGGGAGAACAGTTAAAAACAACACCCAAAGGCTTTGATGCTAATAGTAAAGCCATTGATCTGTTACGTTATAAACAATTTTTAGTGATTCGAAAATTTACAGATAAAGAAGTGTTAGATAAAAACTTTTTAAAAGAAGCCCATCTAACGTTTAAGCACATGCGTCCGTTTTTTGATTACATGAGTGAAGTATTAACGACGGATATTAATGGGATTGAATTATAAATCTTAAAGGTATTTTATTTTTTAATCAGTTGTTCGATTTCGGCTAATTTAGAAGTAGCGTAGACATCATTTGCTTTTTGTTTTAACGCTTCCTCATATATTGGTTTGGCTTCTGAATATCGTTTCATTTTAAATAATTCATCTGCGCGTTTAATTGTTGCTTTATATTTATCAACGCCCAATGCCTGAGGTATACTATATTTGGCATCACCGGCATTTGCCGCTTTACTCTCTGCAACTGCACCCGAAGGGTTACTAGACACCAAACCATTGTTTTGTTGTTTGGCTGGAGTCGTTGTTTTTTCCTTACCTGTTTTTGGTGATTCTGTTTTGGTTTGCGTTACGGTTCCTGTTTTTTGCTTTACCTGTTTATCCTGAATAGTTTTTTCTTTAGCTAATTTATCAGATGTTTCTTTGGCTTTGGCTGATTGCTCTGCCAACTGTTTAGCGTTTTGCAGTTTCTCCTGAGCCGCTTTTTCTTTTGCCAGTTTTTCGGCTGTCACTTTTTGCTTGGCGACACGTTCGGTTTCTGCTTTTTTAGAAGCCTCCAGCTCCTTAGCTTGTTTTTCGGCTGCAGCTTTGGCTAAAGACTCTTCTGCTGCTAATTTTGCTGCCTGAGCTTCTGCTGCTGCTTTTTTCTCAGCCAGTTCCTTGCTCTTTAAACAATCCCCTACTTTTACTAATTGGTCGCCGGGATAACTTTCTCCCGGAATAATAGTCATCGCTTTTTCATAACTGGCTTTTGCCAAAGGGCAATCTCCCTTGCTCAATGCTACATCTCCGATAGTGTTTGTAGAGGTAAATCTTTCTATCAATGCATTTTCGGCGTCTCTCATTTTCCTCAATTCTGCCAACATCTGATTGGTATATAGTTCTTCGTCGTCAAATTTTTTACCATTCGATACATACCCTATTCTAACCAATGGCTGCTTTAATATTGAATAATCTATTGTTGGAAAAGCCTTAGCCATAATAACTCCTTCTATGCCAAAGGTAGGTTTGTAATTATCTTTTTGTATCTCTTCAGGAACACCCAGGGTTGATATTGCAAATTTTTTGGCATTACATCCAGGATATGTCACAGTTAATATAAATTCTCCGTTAGCAGGTACATCTATAACAAAATCACCATTAGCGTCGCTTTGAATCTGATTTATCACAGAAGAGCCTTTGTATAAAGCGATGGTTGCCCCTGCCAGCTTTTCCTCTCTGATATCTGCTTTATTGGTTAGTTTAAATGTTCGTAACTCAACTGAGCTTCTTAATTTCAAACTCCATTCCTGTGCATGAATGTATGAGTTAACTATCCCTAAACTCAAAAATATAATAATAAGCAGGTGTTTTTTCATTAGATCCTTGAGGATAAACTGTGATTTTATTTTTTGACGGTCAGTGTTTCTATATCTGCCAGTTTTTTGGTGGCATATGGGTCGTTTGGCTTTAGTTTAAGAGCCTCTTCATACACCGGCTTAGCTTCAGTATATCGTTTCATTTTAAATAATTCATCGCCTCGCTTTATATTTTCTCTGTATTTATTTTCGCTACCTATGGATTGTAAGACCGCATGCTTTGCATCCTTTCCTCCTATTTTATCATCACTGGATTCTGCACCTGTATTGATGGGAGCTATAATTCCTGCCTGATTTTTTGCTGTTTGTGCTGCTACTTTTTCAAGAGCAGCTTTTTCCTGTGCAGCTTTCTCTGCATCCGCTTTTGCTTTAGCTGCCGCCTCTGCTGCGACTTTTTCCTGTGCCAATTTTTCTGCAGCAACTTTCTCTGCCTCTGCTTTTGCCTTCGCTGCTGCTTCGGCTTCTTGTTTCTTTTTAAGGGCTAATTCAGCATCCGCCTTTGCTTTCTTCTCCGCTTCTACTTTAGCTTTGGCTGCAGACTCCGCTGCCGCTTTCGCTGCCAATGCTTTTTCTTTTGCCTGACGTTCCTCTTCCACTTTCTTCGCTGCTTCCTGTTCTTTCGCTAATTTTTCAGCTGCCGCTTTTTCTTGTGCAGCTTTCTCTGCAGCTGCCTTTTCCGCTAGTGCTTTCTCTTTTGCCTGACGTTCTTCCTCCGCTTTCTTCGCTGCTTCCTGTTCTTTCGCTAATTTTTCAGCAGCCACTTTTTCTTGTGCTGCCTTTTCCGCTAATACTTTTTCTTTTGCCAGACGTTCTTCCTCCGCTTTCTTCGCTGCTTCCTGTTCTTTCGCTAATTTTTCAACAGCCACTTTTTCTTGTGCTGCTTTCTCGGCAGCTGCCTTTTCTGCCAATGCTTTCTCTTTTGCCTGACGTTCTTCCTCCGCTTTCTTCGCTGCTTCCTGTTCCTTTGCTAATTTTTCAGCAACGGCTTTTTCTTGTGCTGCCTTTTCCGCCAATGCCTTTTCTTTAGCTAAACGTTCTTCCTCCGTTTTCTTCGCTGCTTCCTGTTCCTTTGCTAGTTTTTCAGCAGCGGCTTTTTCTGCCGCAACTTTCTCAGCAGCCGCCTTTTCCGCTAGTGCTTTCTCTTTAGCCAGACGTTCCTCTTCCGCTTTCTTCGCTGCTTCCTGTTCCTTCGCTAATTTTTCAGCAGCGGCTTTTTCTTGTGCTGCTTTCTCGGCAGCTCCCTTTTCTGCCAATGCTTTCTCTTTAGCTAAACGTTCTTCCTCCGCTTTCTTAGCTGCTTCCTGCTCCTTCGCTAATTTTTCAGCAGCGGCTTTTTCTGCCAATGCCTTTTCTTTAGCCAGACGTTCCTCTTCCGCTTTCTTGGCTGCTTCCTGTTCCTTTGCTAGTTTTTCAGCAGCGGCTTTTTCTGCCAATGCTTTTTCTTTAGCCAGACGTTCCTCCTCCGCTTTCTTCGCTGCTTCCTGTTCCTTCGCTAATTTCTCAGCAGCCACTTTTTCTTGTGCTGCTTTCTCCGCAGCTGCCTTTTCTGCCAATGCTTTTTCTTTAGCCAGACGTTCCTCTTCCGCTTTCTTGGCTGCTTCCTGTTCTTTCGCTAATTTTTCAGCAGCCGCTTTTTCTTGTGCTGCTTTCTCGGCAGCTGCCTTTTCT
>JACQAK010000062.1 GCA_016194985.1 Bacteroidota bacterium | reverse complement strand
AGCCCGCGTGTATTTGCCATATCTGAAAAATTTTAATGACTCGGTAAATGTGGCTATCAGCAGAGCTGAACTGATTATAAAAGTAGATGATATTCTTAGTCCTACCAATGCCAATTATGGATGCCCTGCTAATTTAGCATTGATTGCCTGTAATGTGGATGGTACAGAGGAACTTGTTTATGACCAGTTAGAAACAACCGACTTTGTGAAATACGATGGTAACTATGATGCTACCAACAAACAATACACGTTTAATATTGCCCGACAAGTACAAAAAATACTGAACGGAAGTATCCAGAACTATGGTTTTTTTCTGGTAAATGCACTTCCTAACAGATCTTATGTGATTCGTCGCGATAACAGACTTCAACGAGTGGTGTTTGGAGGAAAAACAAATATGAACTTTAAACCTATTTTTAAAGTAACATATGTGAAGTATCCTTATGATAAATAGTTTTAACTAACATGCATGTAGCCCTCATCACAGATGGAATTTCGCCTTATGTTCTGGGGGGCATGCAAAAGCACTCCTTTTATTTAGCCAAGTATTTAGCCAAACAGCAAATCCATGTTGATCTGATTCACTATAACGATTCGCATTATGATATTAAACGTTTGGAATTTTTTTCGGAAGAAGACAAGCAGTTTATTCACCCCATTGTTTTAGAATTTCCTGTTTCAGCTAAATTTCCCGGGCATTATATTTACAGATCTTACCAATATTCCTGCCTGGCATTTAATGCCATAAAAGATAAGTTAAGCACTTATGATTTTATTTATACCAAGGGATTTACAGGCTGGAAACTGATCTCCGAAAAGCATAAGAAAAATGTATCCTGTTGTTCTATAGGAATTAACTTTCATGGTTACGAAATGTTTCAGATTGCACCCGATTCGAAAACAAAATTACAGCAATATTTACTCAAGTCATTTGTCAAAAAATTATCTCAACAAGCCGATGTGGTATTTTCTTATGGAGGAAAAATAACCGGCATCATTCAATCCATTGGCGTAAATCCTAAACAGATTATAGAGATTCCTTCGGGCGTTGAACCTGAATTTATAAGCCCTGCAATCGCCTCCCATCAGGAGGCTTACCGCAAATTTGTATTTCTTGGCAGAGCCGAAAGAAGAAAAGGGATTATTGAATTAAACAAAGTGTTAAGAACATTGATTTCAGAAAAACAGACCTTTCGATTCGAATTCATTGGACCTATTTCTCAAGAACACCAAATAAAGCATGAGTTTATAACCTATCATGGAGAAATCAGAGATCCGCAACGCATCAAATTAATATTATCCGGAAACGATGTATTGGTTTGCCCAAGCTGGAGCGAAGGGTTCCCGAATGTGATTCTGGAAGGTATGGCATCCGGATTAGCAATTATTGCAACGAATGTAGGAGCTGTAGCTGCTATGGTTAGTTCTGAAAATGGTTGGCTGATTGAACCTGCCAATGAGCAGGAACTTTATGGAGCCATGATAAACGCTATAAATGCCAACGCATTAAATGCCAAAAAAGAGCAGTCTCTTAATTTGGTAAAAACCACTTTTAACTGGGATATTATCTCTCAAAGACTGATAGATTCCATAACCGGAGCCGGGTAATATTTTAGAACATTCTACCAACTATTATCAACAATGAAAAGGCAACTAAAATTGTTTTTTATATTTGCTTCCTAAAATTTAGAATATGTCTGCACTTACTGCCACCCAATTTCATTTACCAAAACAAAAAAGCTTTTATAAAGGAAAAGTTCGCGATGTATACAACATTGATGACAAATACCTGGTAATGGTTGCCAGCGACCGTATCAGCGCATTTGATGTGGTATTACCCAAAGGTATTCCATACAAAGGACAGGTCTTAAATCAAATTGCTTCTAAATTTTTGGCAGCTACAAAAGACATTGTTCCTAACTGGGTATTGGAAGTGCCTGACCCTGTAGTTACCATTGGCCGTGTATGCGAACCTTTTAAAGTAGAAATGGTTATCCGTGGCTATCTGGCCGGACATGCAGCCAGAACATACAATAGCGGCATCAGAACATTATGCGGTGTAACCATGCCCGAAGGCTTAAAAGAAAACGATCAATTTCCTGAACCCATCATTACCCCTACTACCAAAGCTTCCGAAGGACATGATGAAGATATTAGCCGTGAAGAAATTTTGAAACAAGGAATTGTGGAAGAAAAATATTACGTTCAGTTAGAAGATTATACCCGTAAATTATATGCCCGCGGACAAGAGATCGCCAATAAAATGGGATTGATCTTAGTGGATACCAAATATGAATTTGGCTTGTGTGATGGAAAAGTATTTTTAATGGACGAAATTCACACGCCCGATTCTTCCCGTTACTTTTATTTAGAAGGTTATCAGGAGCGCCAAAACAAAGGCGAAGAGCAAAAACAATTGAGTAAAGAATTTGTACGTCGTTGGTTAATTGAAAACGGCTTTCAGGGTAAGGACGGACAAAAAGTACCCGAAATGAGCGAAGCCTGGGTCAATGAAATTTCTGATCGTTATATTGAATTATATGAAAAGGTAAGCGGCGATAAATTTATCAAACATCCAACGGATAATTTAGAAGAGCGGGTAGAAAAAAATATTTTATCAGCTTTGGCTAAACTTGGATAATCAACGATTGTCAGATTAAGCGTAGCCGAAATCCAATCAATTGCTTAGGGTTTAACTATACATAAACAAACCATAGAGTTACCAACATTTTTAAAACAGTACATAGGATATATGCACTGTTTTTTTATTTTTACCACAAATTAAAAACAACCTGATGTATCAAAAAATAAGCAACAATATTCTTGAAACTATTGGTAATACACCAATGGTAAAAATCAATAGCATAACTAAAGATTTACCTTGTACGGTATACGCAAAAGTAGAAACTACCAATCCGGGGAATTCTATTAAAGACCGGATGGCCCTAAAAATGATTGAAGATGCAGAGAAAGACGGACGTTTAAAACCAGGAGGAACCATTATAGAAGGAACCAGCGGAAATACAGGGATGGGGTTAGCCATTGCTGCTATTATCAAAGGATACAAATGTGTATTTACCACTACCGACAAACAAAGTAAAGAAAAAGTAGATGCCTTAAGAGCCTTTGGTGCCGAAGTTGTAGTTTGCCCAACAGATGTGGAACCAGAAGATCCAAAATCCTATTACTCCGTATCATCCCGTTTGGTAAAAGAAATTCCCAATTCATGGAAACCAAACCAATACGATAACAAATCCAACTCTCTTGCTCATTACGAACAAACAGGTCCTGAGATCTGGGAACAAACAGAAGGCAAGATCACTCACTTAGTGGTTGGTGTTGGAACCGGTGGTACTATAAGCGGAACAGGAAAATATTTAAAAGAAAAAAATCCAAACATCAAAGTATTGGGTATTGATACCTATGGTTCTATTTTCAAAAAACTGAAAGAAACCGGTATCATCGATAAGAATGAAATTTACCCTTATATCACCGAAGGTATTGGTGAAGACTTTTTACCTGAAAATGTAGACATTGATTTAATTGATCATTTTGAAAAAGTAACAGACAGAGATGCGGCTATTATGACACGTCGTATTCCCCGTGAAGAAGGTATTTTTGCAGGCAATTCAGCTGGTTCTGCCATGGCTGGTTTAATGCAAATGAAAGACATGTTTAAACCGGGCGATGTTGTGGTGGTTATTTTCCATGATCATGGCACACGCTATTTAGGTAAAATGTTCAACGATGATTGGATGCGCGATAGAGGTTTCCTTGAAATTAAAAAACCAAAAGCGATTGATTTGATCTCCTCTCACAAAAATCAAAAATTATTAACCGTAGATGCAGATGCCTCTGTTTCTGAAGCGTTAAGCACCATGAATAAATATGGCATCTCTCAGATCCCGGTTAAAAAGGCAGATAAATTTGTGGGGTCATTAAATGATTCTTACTTGTTTTCCAAATTAATTGAAGACAGTTCCATCAAAACAAAAAAGGTTGCTGATGTTATGCAGGCACCATTTCCGTTTGTAAATGATCAAACCTTAATGGAAGATATTTCTAAATTGATTACCCGCGAAAACAATGCTGTATTAATGACTGATTTAGCAGGCACTACACACATTATTACCAAACATGATCTGATTCAGGGAATTTCTCAAATGAGTAATTAGCCTTTTATCCTTTCTTATTTCTGATTGCAAAAATTAACAGTTCTCTAAAATAAAATAGCAGTATATTTATTATAGAAAACAATGTCCCAATAGAATAAGGTGAATCTGTATAATTATTTCACCTTACTTAAACAGACTAAAAATAACATACTATGAAAAAGATTACCATCCTTGCCGGTTTATTTTTTGCGTTAAGCATTAGTGCTCAAACTAAACGTCCGGATAACTGGTTTAATTTAGACGCTACCAACGATCATGTAAATGGCGTGAGTACCGAAAGAACCTATGAAGAATTACTAAAAGGTAAAAAATCAACCACTATAATTGTAGGTGTTTTAGACAGTGGTGTAGATTATATGCATGAAGATTTAAAAGACATCATGTGGACCAATCCAGGCGAAATAGCCGGTAATGGCATAGACGATGACAAAAATGGTTACATTGATGATATTCACGGATGGAACTTTATGGGTAATAAAGATGACACCAACGTTGCCAAAGACAATCTAGAATTAACCCGTGTATACAAAGACCTGAAAGCCAAATACAATGGCAAAACCGAAGCGGATTTAAAAACCAAAGCCGAAAAAAAAGAATTTAAATACTGGCAGGTTGTAAAAGCTGATTTTGATAAAGAACAGGCACAAGCCGAAGCACAGGCTAATCAATATAAATTTATCAGAGATGCCGTTGCAGGTGTAGTAGATAAAATCAAAAAAGAAAAAGGTGTTGATAAAGTTACCCTGGAGGATCTGAAAAAATTTGATGCCAAAGAGCAAAAAGACAAACAAGGTAAAATGATTGCTGTAGCACAAGGTGCATCAGGAATGGAAGTAGAAGATTTATTGGAACAATTAGACGAGGCCTTGGCCTCTATGGATGGTTCCCGTTTAGATGTAAACGCAGATACCCGTTCCATTGTAGGGGATAACTACAATGATTATTCTGAGAGATACTATGGTAATGCCGATTGTAAAGGACCCGGTGCTTTTCACGGGACTCATGTGGCAGGTATTATTGCCGCTTCACGTAAAAATGGTATTGGTATAGATGGTATAGCCGATAATGTTCGTATTATGAGTGTGCGCTGCGTACCTGATGGGGATGAGCGTGATAAAGACGTAGCCAATGCCATTCGTTATGCGGTGGATAATGGTGCCGTTATTTTGAACATGAGCTTTGGTAAAAAATATTCTCCCGGCAAAAAAGCTGTAGATGAAGCCGTAAAATATGCCGAAAGCAAAGGTGTTTTATTAATTCATGCGGCAGGGAATGCAGCCGAAGATATTGATGAAATTACGCACTACCCATGCAAGAAATTAGAGAATGGAAAAACACCTTCCAATTTTATGGATATTGGTGCATTAAGCTGGAAACCGGCTGATGAGATTGCTGCTCCTTTTAGTAATTACGGTAAAAAAACAGTTGATCTGTTTGCTCCCGGAGTTGATATCCACTCTACAGTTCCTGATTTAAACAAATACAAAGATGCGAGTGGTACAAGTATGGCTGCCCCCGTGGTAGCCGGTGTAGCAGCCGTATTAAAATCATATTACCCTGAATTAACACCTAAGCAAATTATTAAAATCTTAACCAAATCTTCTGTTAAGGTTTATAAAGATAATAAGGTCATTAAACCGGGTACTAAAGATGAAATGATCGAGTTTAAAGAATTATCAAAAACCGGTGGTATCGTTAATCTATACGAAGCTGTGAAAATGGCTCAAACCATGGTGAAAGTAAAAGGATAGTTTAAGGTATACTTGCGTTGGGGATGCAAGCGATCCGCCAATCGGCGGAAACGCCCAAATAAACCATACATTATTCTAATTAGAAAGGAAGACCTATAACAAACCTCTTAAAAAACACTGGCAAAAGTCAGTGTTTTTTTATGCAAACTGTTTATAATTTTCACTGGAGTTTAAAGTTACTGTGCAGCATTTTTGCCGGACTGGTGATTGTGCGGATGTTTGTTATCTATCATGATCATCAGCATAAAGCTATTTTAGATAAATCGCCTTTAGCCAATATGATATTTACGTTATTTGGTTTTTATGTATTAGCCCCAACTGGTATCTGGAGCGCCAGCCACGATTATCATCACAAGAATAATTGCAAACTTTTCAGTGCCAGTATTGGCTCCTACCCTATTTACACCAAACAAAAATTTGAAAAATTAAGCAAAGGTGAACAACGCCATTATTTATTCATCCGTCATCCTTTAACTATTTTATTTGGCTACTTCTTTACCTTCATGTATGGTATGTGTATTAAATCCATTATTAACCGCTTTAGCAAAAATATTGATTCATTAGTGGCACTCATTGTACATTTTGCCTATCAGTTTACCGTGTTTTATTTTTTAGGTTGGCAAACCTGGATTTTCATGTGCGCCATTCCTCACTTTATTTCAGGAGCCATGGGTAGCTATTTATTTTATGCACAACATAATTTTCCAACAGTAACATTTGTAGGTAATGAAGACTGGACTTATGAAGGAGCGGCATTGGACTCATCCAGTTTTATGAAATTAAATCCGTTTATGCATTGGGCCACGGCTAATATAGGCTATCATCATATTCATCATATGAATTCCAGGATTCCTTTTTATCGTTTACCCGAAGTATGGGATGCGATTCCTGAATTACGCACCGCAAAAACTACCTCTTTAAAACCAAAAGATGTAATGGCTTGTTTACATCTGAAGGTATGGGATTTCGAACATCAGAAAATGGTGGGCTTGTAACCTTTTTTTATCACATCAGTTTTATCAGGCAAAAGGTTGAAATGTCGAATTCATACCATACGCCAGTTGGCGGACAGAGTGACGCCACATGTGAGACGAAGCGAAGTCGAAGCCTTGTAAATACTAACCTTTTAGAGGACCAACCCCAAAACCGGGTTTAATCTTTTCATTAAAATTATTTCTAAAACTTAATGCTAATACCCAATTGTCTCACCGGGTTAAATCTAAAAAATTGACCTTCATCAAAATAGTTATAAAGATTATTCTTTAGATTTTGTGAATGATAGTAACCGGTCTGAACATTGAATTCATAAACTAACGTGATATTCTTTGCTAAATTATATTTCAACCCTGACCCCACACATACAGAGTATTCGTTACGTTCAATAAGGTATTCCTGATCCTGATAGGAATCAAAATCTCCATAAGCAGATGATATGCCTTTTGCTTTAGAATAATTATAACACAAATCGGTAGATAAGAATGGTACCAGCTTTTTAGACGAAAACTCTCTTTCATACCCAAGTCTGAATTCGTTTAATTTCACATCTCCGGTGGCTTTAGAATACCAGGGATAAGCTTCATGTTTTTCGTTAACCACTCTGTGATTATAGTCGTATGAAAAACGAACGACATTTTTATTAAAATGTCTTTTCACAAAAATGCCTGAAAAAAGATTGGTAGAATAATCGTAACTTTTGGAAGTATAATACGGATCTCCTTTATGAAGATCAGTAAGAGAGAACAGGTTAAATCCTAATTCATATTTTAATGGATTACTCGCCGGTGAAGCTTTAGCCGGTTCTGTTGTTTGCCCAAATGCAATGATTGGTGCCAGTGAGATGTAAAATAAGATCGTTTTCATAGTTTTCTATTTTATAATTCCAGTTTATACTCTTCTACTCCGCTCAGACTGACGGTATTTTCTTCCAGTCAGTGTTTGGCTGCCGGTTGTTTAAATTCGTCCTTTGTCAACAATAAATCATCAATCAATTTTAAAACAAAATTTAACTGCTCTTCTTTCGAAAGGTCTGTATTATCAAGCACAATGGCATCTTCCGCTTGTTTTAATGGATTTTCTTTACGGGTGGTATCATCATGATCGCGTTTTTCCAAATTACGTTTCACATCTTCAAAGGTATGATGCTCGCCTTTACTGCTGAGCTCATCCAAACGACGTTGTGTACGTACATCATTATCAGCTGTCATAAATAATTTCAATTCAGCATTCGGAAATACATGAGAACCTATATCACGACCATCCATTATTACGCCTTTGTTCTTACCCATTTCGCGCTGCAGTATCACCATTTTTTCACGCACTTCCTTAATGGAACTGATGGCACTTACATTATTGGCAACTTCCATGGTACGAATCTCCCGCTCTACATGTTCACCGTGAATCTTTAATAATATTATTTCTTAAACAGTAAATAGTTACCGCTCGGTACATAGCACCGGTATCAATATAATTGTAATTTAATTTTTGAGCTAACGCTTTCGCCAACGTGCTTTTTCCACATGAAGAATAACCATCTATAGCAACTGTAATTTTGGACATAACACTATAAAGGTAAGGAATAATTTAAAGATTTTTAAAACTATTCGCACTCTTTTAAAACAGCCTAATGTTCGCTGATGACCCGCTCGATTCGTTTATCGGGAATTAACCATATAAATGCTACCAAAATATATAATCCTCCGGAGATCCATGGACTAACCAAACTTAAGGCAATCCCCAGAATGTATAATACCGGAGACATTTTACCCTTGAGATCGTTACCAACCGCTTTATGTAAAATAGAATCTTTTCCCTGGCTTTTAACAATGCGGGTTTGTAAAATATAATAAGCAATAGCAGACATTAGTAACATAAATCCATATACGGCCATGGGCATAGCACTGAAATGATTTTCGCCCATCCAGGCTGTAGCAAAAGGCACCATGGAAAGCCAGAACAGTAAATGAAGATTAGCCCATAAAATATCACCTGTTACAGATTTAACGGTATGCATCATGTGGTGATGATTGTTCCAGTAAATGCCTAAGTAAATAAAACTTAAAATATAGCTTAACACTATCGGAATTAATCCCTTTAAATCCGAAAGCTGATCTCCATGAGGGACCTTGATCTCTAAAACCATAATGGTAATTAGTATGGCCAGTACGCCATCACTAAATGCTTCCAATCTGTTTTTATTCATTTTTCAATTCATTATAATTTATAACAATAAACATTCTTATGGTTATAAGCTTTTTAACTTCTTAAAATAATAGTTTATAAATCGTTGTGGATATCAGATCAAATCACTATCCAATGATTCGCTGTTCGAATTTTCGGTTTTTTTTGACCATTTCTTTTGCAAGAATTTATAAAGTCCCCAAACTGACAATATTCCAAATGGCACCGCCATAACACTTAATAAAATATCAGAAACAGCATCAATATCCGACCCCATAAGTATTATAATCATACCAATAAGAAAGCCACCGGCAAAAGTTCCAAGATAATAGGTTGCAATACCTAAAATAACATATCCCCATTTACTCTTTTCATATTCAAATGCTAATTCGGAATAATATTTCCAGATAAAATATAATAACAAAAAACCTAACATAATTGATTCGATAAATGTTTTTAAATAATTAAAGTTAAATCAAATATAATCTTTTTCGGTTTAAATAGCAGCAGCCCTCTTTAACCGATCATTAATGGCTAAGCCCAAGTTAGTTTCAGGAAGAAATTCCCCGATAATCATGTCTACATCCGATTCGTCCAGCTCGCGCAGAAATGAGAATAAATTGGCGGCGGCTTCGCGATAGTTTTTTGAAGGAGACAGATTTTTAATGAGTGTATTGTTTTTTGATACGTCAGTTTCTCCAAACACTAATACGCCTACCCTTTTGTTTTGATGCTCTTGTAACAGTTCGTTTACATCACCAATATAAACAGGTTTTTTGGGAGCATAATGACTTTTTAACTGCCCCGGTGCTTTTGGATTTGAGGATTGATTTAACTGCACCGTTACTTTCCCAACAACCGCTTCTATATCATCTATCGATAATCCTCCTAAACGATATATAATGATCTCTCCGTTTTCTTCTCCCACAATGGTTGATTCCAAACCTACGGCACAGGGTCCTCCGTCTAAAATATACGGGATCTTATACCCTAATTGTTTATACACATGTTCGGCTGTTGTAGGACTAATATATCCAAAGGGATTAGCACTTGGTGCTGCCAAAGGAAATGCCAGTTGTGCCAACAACTGAAGGGTTAAGGGATGATCAGGAATTCTTACGGCTACTCTATCCAAACCGGAAGTGACCAAATCGGGAATGATCGCTTTTTTTGGCAACAATAAGGTTAAAGGTCCCGGCCAGTATGTTTCGGCTAATGTGAGTAACGAGGGATGAATGACTGTTGCAAAATGGTACACTTCCTGTAATGAATGTGTATGAACAATCAGTGGATCGAAGGTAGGACGTTCTTTAGCTTCAAAGATTTTAGCGGCTGCAATAGCATCTAAAGCATTGGCGGCCAAACCATATACGGTTTCGGTTGGTATTGCCACCAATTGTCCTTTTTCAAGATAGTCTTTCGCTTTGAGTATGTCTTTACCTATTTCTGCCACATGGCAAATGTACTGAAAGTAAGTCAATACAAAAACGATTACTATTATTACAATATATTAAATTCGGATACGTTATTAATTCATGAAATATGTGATCATCCTTTTCTTTTTTTGTACGCAGTTGATCGCTAACAATGATTCTCTTAAAAAAAATACGGTGTACATTCACACCATGCCATCAAATCTGTTGGTGGGCGATATTTCATTAGGTGTTGAGCATCTTTATAAAAAAAGATTTTCGCAGGAGTTTCAGGCTTATTGGAAATGCTTTAAACCCGCTATTTTAATCTACGATAAAGGATTTAAACTCAATTATCAGCTAAAATATAATGTCATACACCGGCAATATTTCAGGATGTCGGTCAATGTATCCACCTCTTATAAAGAAGCCGGTTTTCATGATAAAAAATCTTATTGGTCTGAACAAAAAGAATTTTACGGAGATATGAGACCTCAATATATTATGGATAGAGAAATGGCACTATTTGGTATTGGAGGTGGCATTGGCCTTACCTTTAAAATTTCCAAACACCTTTACATTGGAAATGAACTGTTACTTGAAATTTGTAAGGAAAAAAAATCCTATGTTGTTAAAGCCGAACAAAAGCCTTTAACCAATGAGTATATTCCTTTGGCAGAACCTTATTACTATAATTCCATAACCTTTTCAGGATTTCAAAAATGTAATCCCATTTTCAATATCAAACTATCTTATCGCTTGTAGCGTGTATTTTTTACTTTGTAATACATCGTTTTTCTCTTCCCTGCACTAATGCATCTGTGTGGTTTTATTCTTCATAAAGTATCTATAAATCGGCTATATTTTTGTATTTTTACCCTCTTTAAATATAGCTCACTTATACAATGAAAATATCCTACAACTGGTTAAAAACCTTAATTAATATTGACTTAACACCACAACAGGTAGATGAATTCTTAACCTCTTCGGGACTTGAAGTAGAAGGCATTGAAACCTTTGAAAGCATTAAAGGCGGATTAAAAGGTATTGTAGTGGGCGAAGTGGTTGAAAAAGAAAAACATCCCGATGCCGATAAACTCAGCATTACCAAAGTAAATGTTGGTGGCCCTGAATTGTTGAACATTGTATGTGGTGCGCCAAACGTAGCTGCCGGCCAAAAAGTATTGGTTGCCATGATCGGGGCTAAATTATACCCTACCAGCGGTGAACCATTCGAGATCAAAAAATCAAAGATCCGCGGAGCAGCCAGCGAAGGCATGATCTGTGCCGAAGACGAAATTGGTTTAGGAACCAGCCATGATGGTATTTTAATTTTACCAAACGATGCGGTTGTTGGAACCCCTGCCGCAGAGTTCTTTAAATTGGAAAATGACTCCATTTTAGAAATTGGCCTTACACCTAACCGTGCCGATGCAGCATCTCATTATGGTGTAGCACGTGATCTGGCCGCTATTTTAAATTGCAAACATAACACCAATACTTACCAGGCTCATTTACATAATATCTTTGAATTGCCCGAAGCCAGCAATATCAATAAAATAGAGGTAAGCATTGAAAATACGGATGCCTGCAAACGTTACAGCGGCCTGGTGATTTCCGGTATTACCGTAAAACCCTCTCCTGATTGGTTAAAGAATTATTTACTGGCCATTGGCCTTCGCCCTATCAATAACATTGTAGATATCACCAACTTTGTGTTACATGATCTGGGGCAACCCCTACATGCCTTTGATATGGATAAAATCACCGACCATAAGATCATTGTGAAAACCGGTTTGGAAAATACCACATTCAAAACACTGGATGGTGTTGAACGAAACTTACAGTCTAATGATTTAATAATCTGTAATGCCGTAGCACCTATGTGCATGGCAGGTGTATTTGGAGGATTAGAAAGTGGCGTGAGCGAAAGCACGACCTCTATCTTTTTAGAAGCTGCTTATTTTAATCCGGCATTTGTGCGCAAAACCAGTAAACAACATGGCTTAAAAACCGACAGTAGCTTCCGTTTTGAACGTGGTACAGATCCTGAAATGACTATTGTGGCATTAAAACGTGCAGCAGCACTCATATTTGAATGTGCCGGAGGTGTGTTGAGTATGGATATCGTGGATATTTATCCTGAAAAATTAGAACCCTTTAAAGTAGCTTTCTCTTATACCAATTGTCAGGCGTTAATTGGCAAAGATATTGACCGCACTGTTATAAAACATATTATTGTATCGCTTGGTATTACTATTGAGCAGGAAGGCAATGACGGTTTATTATTAGCGGTTCCTCAATACAAAACCGATGTAACCCGCGAAGCCGATGTGATTGAAGAAGTGATGCGTATTTATGGCTACAACAATGTGGAAGAAAGCACGCAGATCAAATTCACCGCCAAATTTGACGATAGAGAAAAAGCAACAACGGCCGAAAACACCAGCTCTAATTTATTAATTGGCTTTGGCTTTCATGAAATGATGGGATTATCGTTAACCAAAGAATCCTATTATGCCGAAGGAACGCCTTTGGTAAAAATAGTAAATCCGCTAAGCGCCGATTTAAATGTGATGAGA
>JACQAK010000109.1 GCA_016194985.1 Bacteroidota bacterium | reverse complement strand
TTTAAGCTATCAGATAAGGATTGGTATATGATTTCTCCATTTTGTAATGTTTTCAGATAACCAAATTGATTGTCGCCACCCACAAAAATTTTATCATGGCTATCTATATCAATGGAAAAGACACTGGCATTGTTTTTTATTTGAATTATCTTCCAGTGTTTTCCATCGAAAATTAAAACACCATCTAAATTGGCAAAATACAAGATGCCGTTTTTATCCTGAATTCCACCCCAGTTCTGATCGCTGGCCTTATAATCTGATGGAGAAAAATTTTTAATATAATTGTTGCCTTTCTGAGCATTAAGTTTAATGCCAAAACCATAAATAATAAGAATGAAGAAAAATAAATGTTTCATTTAAAGACTAAAAATACAAAATATAAGTAATTGTTAATAGTTAAAGTGTTTGTTGTGTATTTTGCCGAAATGGGTTATATTTATGTTGTTCTTCCGTCATTTAGTTAAGATTTACTATTTAATAATATTATTATGAAAAAAATCACCAATGTTTTGTTACTATTTATAATTTTTACAAAGCAGTATAGTTTTTCCCAAAGCCTAGATAGTTATGCTTCTATCAATAAAGAACCCCAGGTTATATCTTCTCGTTTAACACCGGATGCGTATTTATTAAATACCATTATTATAAAGGTGAAGCCGGAGTTTCGAAATATAGTCTCTAACAACAAAATCAACCATTTGCAGTTGGAGCAAATCTTTACCCGTATTGGTGTAAGCTCTCTGCAAAAAAAATTTCCAAACGATAATCCTCCCGAAAAACTTCATAATGCTTTGGGTCAACCCTATGTAGATTTGTCGTTGATATATGAACTAACGTATTTAAATGCAATTCCTATAAAGAGTGTAATCAATCAATTGTTAGCAACTAACATTCTTGATTTTGCCGAACCTCATTTTATTGCACATAAAATGAGTTTTACACCAAATGACCCTTCTATCTCAAGCCAAACTGCTTTTCTAACCAGAATCAATGCTTATAATGCCTGGGATTTGGGCTTGGGCGGTTCGCAAGGAACGGCTTCTGTAGTAATAGGGATTGTTGATTCAGGGTCGGATATGAACCATCCGGATTTGGTAAGTCAATATTATCATAATGTTTCCGATCCGGTAAATGGGCTGGATGATGATTCGGATGGATATATTGATAACTATACAGGATATGATTTAGCCGGTGCAGATTATAACAATATAGTGGGAGATAATAATCCGGATATACAAAGCAGTAATACGGATCATGGCTCTTTAATATCAGGAGTTGCGGGAGCATCTACAAATAATAATATTGGTATTGCCGGTGTAGGGTTCAACTGCACGTTATTGCCGGTAAAATGCTCGGCGGATAATAATTTATCTTCTGATATTGTTACTGGGTATGAGGGGGTAAAATATGCAGCAGATCATGGCGCAAAAATTATTAGTTGTGCGTGGGGTTTTACTACGGGAGGCGTCTATGGACAAATGATCATTGATTATGCCACCATTAATAAAAACTGTTTAGTGGTTGCAGCTGCCGGTAATAGTGCGATACAGGAAAAAATATATCCGGCCTCATATAATCATGTATTGGCGGTCGCATCTACAAATTCAAGTAGTGATAGTAAGGCTTCATTTACATCTTATGACTATAGTGTAGATCTTTGTGCACCGGGTGTTTCTATTTACACAACTAAGTACGATGATGCTTACAGTACGGCTAGTGGTACCTCCTTATCATCGGCAATTGTAGCTGGTGGTGCTGGATTGGTGCAATCAAAGTTTAATTATTCCAATGCCTTACAAATTGGCGAACGATTAAGGCAAACAACGGATAATATTTATTCTGTTGGAGGAAATGCTGCTTATCAGGATAAATTAGGGAAAGGCCGTTTAAATTTATACAGAGCATTAACAGATCCTTCTGGACCTTCGGTTGTGTTTACAAATCAAGTAATTACTGATCATAACGATAATGTGTTTCTAATAGGCGATACTTTATTTATTAGTGCAGATTTTATAAATTATTTAGCTCCAACAACTAATCTGACAGCTAGTTTAACGGTAGTAACGGGAGGCACATACGTTACTGCCATTGATGATAATTCGTCCATAGGAGTAATAAATACACTTTCTACAGTTAATAACAATGCAGATGTTTTTAGATTTAAAGTAAATACGGGTACGCCCAGTAATGCTATAGTTAGGTTTAAGGTGATGTTGAACGATGGTTCCTATTCTGATAACTATTACTTTGATGTTGTACTTTTGTCTACTCCTGTGGCAAGTTATTCTATTTCCAGTCCAAAATGTTCAGGTAGCACGATTTCATTTACCGATCAATCAACAGGTACGCCTACAGCCTGGAGTTGGTCATTTCCGGGAGGAGTGCCGGCTACGTCAACTACACAAAATCCTATAGTAACATATACATCATCAGGAACATATAGTGTTACTTTGGTTGCTTCAAATGCTTCAGGAGCCAGTAGCCCTATGACTAATACGTTTGTAGTTAATCCAACACCTGCGATAGCAGTTAATAGTGGAACTATTTCTGCAGGTCAGTCATTTACCATGACGCCAAGCGGAGCAATGACTTATACTTTTTCAAGTGGATCGGCTGTAGTTACTCCCACGTCAACCACATCTTACACTGTTACTGGTACAAGCTCAGCGGGTTGTGTAAGTTTGGTGGGTGCCGTGAGTAATGTTACAGTAATCCCTACATGTTCTGTTCCAACAGTTACCGTTACCGGTGGCGGCAATTTTTGTTTGGGGCAGTCAAAAACTTTAACTGCCACAGGCTCGGCTACTTCATACACCTGGATGCCGGGAGGTGCAACTACGTCGTCAATTACGGTAACTCCTACAGTGACAATGGTGTATACATTAACAGCCTCCAATGGAGGTACCTGTACAATTACCAATACTGTTCAATTAATCGCTAATACAAATCCGGTTATATCCACCAGTGCAAGCCCTTCTACTGTATGTGCCGGCGCCTCTTCCAATTTAACTGCAGCAGGCGCCACAAGTTATACCTGGAGCACCGGCGCATTAACTAATACAACAGTAGTTACACCCAGCATAACTACTACTTATAGTGTGATAGGTAGAAGTGTAGTGGGCTGCACCACAACAAAAACGATAACGGTTAATGTGAATGCAACACCAACAGTAGTATGTTCTAATACAGGTACTATCTGTGCAGGAGCAAGTAATACTATTACTGCTTTCGGAGCATCTACTTATACCTGGAGTACAGGACAAACATCCTATAGCATAGTTGTATCGCCTACTACTACAACCACCTATAGTGTTCTTGGAACGAGTGCTCAGGGTTGTGTGAGTACATTTACAACAGTTAATACGGTTTCTGTAAATGCTGCTCCAACCGTTATTGTCAACAGTGGAGGTGTATGTTTAGGAAATTCTTATACTTTAACAGCTTCCGGAGCTACATCTTATACCTGGAGTACTGCTGCCATGTCTGCCAGTATAGTTGTGTCTCCCACCACAACTACAAATTATAGCGTTGTAGGATCTACATCGGGAGGCTGTACAAGCACTAACACTGCTATCGCTACCGTAACGGTTAGTTTGCCTCCAACATTGGCTGTTAATAGCGGTTCTATTTGTTATGGAAATTCGTTTACCATGACGCCAAGCGGAGCATCAACCTATACGTATTCGGGAGGAACGGCAATTGTTTCGCCAACAGCTAACGCTACTTATACAGTTACCGGAACAAACTCATTTGGATGTGTCGGTTCTCCTGTCGTAAGTTCGGTAACGGTTAGTTCAGGGCCTACATTAAGTATTTTATCTAACCCTAATGTAAGCTGTTTGGGTAATACTACCACGCTTACCGTATCCGGAGCCACTTCCTATTCCTGGAGCACAGGTGCTACAACATCTTCAATTGTTGTGAATCCGCTTACTAATACAGTATATACAGCTACAGGAAGCATCTCGGGATGTTCAAGTACTAAAACTATCGCTGTAAATCCTATCGATATTGTTCTTTCAGCTTCAGTAACCAACATTGCCTGTAATGTGTCTGTAAATTCAGGTTCGATTTCTTTGTTACCTGGCGGAGGTACATTTCCTTATTATTATAGTTGGAGTAACGGTGCAACGACGGCTAATATTAAAAATTTAGCGGTTGGTAGTTACTCGGTTCTGGTATCAGATGCCAATGGATGTGTAGATTCACTACAGCTTGCGGTCACAAGGCCTATATCTCTTACGGTTAATACGTCTATTGTTAGTCCAGCCTGCGGTGCCAATGACGGACAAATTTCATCTACGGTTAGCGGTGGAACATCTCCGTACACATATATATGGAACAGTGGCGCTACAACCCCTGTGGCATCAAGTTTAACGCCGGGGCAATATATTGTTCAGGTGTATGATGCTTCCAATTGCTACGGTTCGGCTATTGTGAATTTGAATCCAACTAATGGCCCGGTTGTGACCATTGGCACTACCAATAGCGTATCCTGTTACGGAGGCAATAACGGCTCTACATCCATTAATGTGAGTGGAGGTCAGGCACCGGTTACCACACAATGGAGCAATGGTTCTACTTCCAATGCTATCTCTGGCTTAACAGCCGGAGTATATGATGTGATTGTAACAGATGGTTCAGGATGTAAGGTCAATGAAAGCATTATGATTGATCAGCCGTCAGGATTAAATATACAACCATTGGTAACGCGACCAAATTGTGCTCAAAGTAATGGAGCCATGGGTACAATAATGGGTGTACACAAACTATCGGAATAGGGGTAAGCGACTTAACAAACCTTGCCATAAATGTGGTGACGGTTACTCCTTCCAGTTGCACGACTCCAAACGGAAGCATTGATATTACAGCTGTTAATGGGGTTCCGTCTTATACGTTTTCATGGAGCAACGGTGCTACAACCGAAGATGTATCGAATGTGTTTCCGGGAAATTACTTTGTAACAGTTACGGACGCTGATCTTTGTAAAATCAGCACCTCTGTATTTGTACCATCCAATATTTATGACTACCAACCTGAAATTTGTTTGATCAGTGTAGATACCTCTAATAATACCAACTATATTGTTTGGCAAAAAAATATTACTTATGGCGTTGAGAAGTATAAAATTTACAGAGAGTCGAGTGTACCCAATAATTTTCAGTTTGTGGCCGATGTGCCTTTTTCTGCTTTGAGTGAATATACTGATTTAGTAGCCAATGCCGATGTGCATTCCTGGCGTTACAGATTATCCTCTGTTGACTCCTGCGGAAATGAAATACCATCTTATGTAGATCATAAAACCATTTATCTGGATGTTACTTTTGGTACAACCAATCTGTTAACATGGAATTATTATGCAGGATTTCCTTATAATAAATTTTATATCTCCCGTTATGATATAGTAAATGGCTGGCAATTGTATGATTCGGTTCCGGGTAATATATATACTTATACAGACATAACGCCTCCGCCAACAGGAGATGTACGTTATCTGGTAGAAGCAAAAGCCCCTTTTAATTGTATACCACAACTAAAAACAGCAGCTCAAACTTCCAACAAAACCAAATCCAATGTAAAGCATAATGATTTTTCGATTCTTCCTACCAAACTTGAAGACTTGCTGAATAGCTATTTATTGATATCACCTAATCCGGCCAGGGACGAAGTGTGGGTGAATTTTAATACGGCTGTAACATCGGCTACCAACATAAAAGTGACGGATGTGTTAGGAAAAGAAATATATGAGCAGGTGATTTATGAAGGCAAAAAAGTGTCTATTCCTCTTACGAATTTTAAATCCGGATTGTATTTTATTCAAATACTTAGTGGAAAAAATAGTATTGTGAAAAAGTTTGTTAAAGAGTAAAAGGCTAAGTTCATTGAAGTTTCAATGCGCTGTTATTAGTATTGACGATTGAAAAAAATTAAAATAGTACAT
>JACQAK010000108.1 GCA_016194985.1 Bacteroidota bacterium | reverse complement strand
CTTTGGAAATGACAAAGACGCCCTCAATAACCTCAGAGAAATAGCAGAAATAGGCAAAGGGCATTTTATTCACATAAAAAGCCGATCAAAAGCCAAAGAACAACTATTGGAAGAAATTAAGGAAAACAGCTTAATTCACTAAATCAGTTTAAAAACCTGTTTTTTCAGTTACTTTCTGTCAAAAAATCAGATTGTAAGGTAAATACCCCAAATTAATTTATCTTTGAGAAACTTAAAATTTAACTACATGAAAAAAATCTACTTATTAACTTTTACACTATTTGCTCTTAGTCATTTAAAAGCGCAAACACCTTTAACGTTAACTCAATCAAACAGCGAACCTATTGTTGGAGATTCTTATGGGTCTATGTTGGTTGATACCAATTCAACCCCCTTGCCCATTACAATTTCCGGTACTGGTGTTACCTGGGACATTTTAGGTCTTACCTATACTGATTCATTGATTGCTACTAACACTTACTCTACTCCTGCATCCAATGCAAATTCAGCAAATTATCCCGGTACGACGCTTGTATTAACAGATTCTACTGTTACTACTTATTACAAATCGTCTACCAATAAATTAGAATTATTAGGAGTAGATGCCGGTTTCTTTGATTTAAATTATAACACGAATGCTGCAAATATTGCTAACTATCCTGTAACTTATGGTTATACCGATACGGATGTATTAGTAGGTGGCACCATGAATGTTCCTCAGTTTTCATTAAGTGGTCCTTTTACCGGAACTGTTATCACTACCGCTGATGGAACAGGAACTGCCAATTTTAATGGAATTACCTCGTTATCCAATTGCTTGAGACTGAAAACAATTCAACATTTAAACTTCTCTCTTGCCGGAGGTTTAATAACCGGAACTATTGATCAAAATATCTATAATTTCTACCACAGTTCTTCAAAGTTTCCTGTTTTCACTATTAGCTATTCTCATATTGTGGCTTCAGGACTTCAATCTCTTGATCAGGTTCAGAATCAGGTAAATATTTTGTCGAATGTTTCCATTGGTGTGAAAGAAAATAAATTAAATGATATTATTTTTAAAGCATACCCAAACCCGGCTAACGATCAACTAAATTTACATTTTGTGTTAGCTAAATCTGAATCATATACTGTTGAGATCTCCAATACATTAGGCCAAGTTGTGAAAACAATTGCTATGCCTGATTTACAAGCCGGTATGTACAACCAGGCTATCAATACAAGCGATTTAGGCGCAGGTATTTACACCATCAAAGTAAATGGAAAAAATACACAGGGTACTGAAAAATTAGTCATCCAAAAATAATTACCGTATTCGTTTATCTAAAAAACGCCTTAAGTACTTAAGGCGTTTTTTTATGAATCGATGGTATATTCCCTGAATTCACCGGGTTTTAGGTCTCCCAGTTCAATAGTATCTATTCGTACTCTTACCAGTCGGGCAACCAAATATCCCAGTGCCTTACACATTCTTCGTATTTGACGGTTTTTACCTTCCGTTAAAATTATTTTAAACTCAACATCAGATAATTGCTCTACGATACAGGGCTTGGTTTTACAGATCATAATATCTACTCCTGCACTCATGCTGTTTATAAAACTATCTGTAATGGATTTATTAACTGTCACAATGTATTCCTTTTCCTTCTCTTTCAAAGGGCTTGACAAACTCTGAATATATTTCCCATCATTTGATAATAATAGCAAGCCCTCCGACTCTTTATCCAACCTACCCGCATAACCAAGATGTTTTTCAAACCTGAAAACAGTCGTCAGATTGTTTTCAATTGCCTCATTATTAGTGGTTTCAATACCTCTTGGTTTATACAGGGCTATGTAGGTAAAAGGAGTATTTGGCTTTAAAAGCTGGTCTTCATAATAGATTTCCCACGTTTCGTTGAACTCACTATTTTCTGTAATTACAGCGCCGTTAACTTTTAGTTTACGGTGTTCGATAGCCCGTATAGCCTCTTTGTTTGTAAAGCCTAAATGATGAACTAAATAATATTTAATATTAAGTCTAAAGCTCAATTGAAGTAATTTTCAGCAATGTTATCTTTTTTTATTTAATCGGCATAAAAATTGCCCAAATTCGGCATTATTTCTTAAGTTTGTTGGTTCAAATCAATTATGGAAAAAACATATTATGCCCATCCTTCTGCTATTATTGATGAAGGTTGTGATATTGGAAAAGGAACTAAAATATGGCATTTTAGCCACATTATGCCCAATTGTAAACTAGGAGAAAACTGTAATATCGGCCAAAATGTAGTTGTTTTACCGGAAGTAGTTCTTGGGAAAAACGTTAAAGTACAAAACAACGTTTCTATTTATACAGGTGTTACCTGCGATGACGATGTGTTCTTAGGACCGTCAATGGTTTTTACCAATGTCATTAATCCCAGAAGCGCTATAAACCGTAAATCAGAATATGCCAAAACACATGTTGGTAAAGGTGCTACTATTGGGGCTAATGCCACTATTGTATGTGGTCATGATATAGGAGAATACGCTTTTATCGGTGCAGGCACAGTTGTTACAAAAACAATTCCTGCATTTGCTTTAGTAGTTGGTAACCCTTCCCGTCAAATAGGCTGGATGAGCGAATTTGGCCACCGTTTAGAATTTGATGCTAACGGATATGCTACCTGTAAGGAAAGCGGACAAACTTATAAATTAGAAAATAACACGGTTAAAAGAACTTCTTAACATGAGTAAAATAAAATTCGGCGTTATTGGTCAGGGACATATTGGGAAGCGTCATGCAGAAATGATTCGACGTAACCCAAATTGTGAGCTTGTGGCCGTTTGTGATGTTGTTTCAAAAGACAAATTGGGTTTAGAAAATTTACAAGAGACATTTTATACATCTGTAGATGATTTATTAGCCAATCATCCTGAAATAGATGTCATCAATGTGTGTACTCCAAATGGGTTACATGCACTACACTCATTAAAGGCTTTGGAAGCCAATAAGCATGTTGTGGTAGAAAAGCCAATGGCTTTAAGTAAAGCAGACGGAGAAAAAATTATTCATACGGCTTTGGCCCATAGTAAAACTGTGTTTTGTGTGATGCAAAACCGTTACTCTCCACCAAGTGTTTGGCTAAAAGAAATTGTTACGTCTAAAACCATTGGCGATATATACATGGTTCAGTTAAACTGCTACTGGAATCGTGATGAACGCTATTATAAAGCCGGTGGCTGGAAAGGTACTCAGGATCTGGACGGAGGAACTTTATTTACACAATTCTCTCACTGGATCGATATTATGTACTGGTTGTTTGGTGATATTAAAAACATTCAGGCAAAATTTGCAGATTTCAATCATCAGAACTCTACCGCTTTTGAAGACAGCGGCTTTGTGAGTTTTGATTTCATCAATGGTGGTATGGGAAGTATTAATTACTCTACCGCAGTATATGATAAAAATCTGGAATCTTCATTGACCATTGTTGGTAGCAAAGGAAGTATTAAAGTGGGGGGGCAATATATGGATCAGGTAGATGTATGCAACATTAAAGATTATACAATGCCTGTGCTAGCAGAAACAAATCCTGCCAATGATTATGGTGCCTACAAAGGTTCGGCCAATAACCATCACAATGTGATCGAAAATGTGGTAGATACCATAACCGGAAAAACAAAAATTACTACTAATGCTCTGGAAGGGTTGAAAGTAGTAGACATTATTGAACGCATTTATGCACTTCGACCAAAAGAAGTTTTAAAATATTAAAAATTACGTACTAAAAACAATAAGAATATGGGAATCTATAAAGACATCGTTGACAAAAAAGCAACCATTGCAGTAATAGGATTAGGATATGTTGGTTTACCTATTGCATTAGCTTTTGCAAAAAAAGTAAAAGTGATAGGATTTGATATCAATGCAAAGCGCGTTGATATGATGAACAAAGGAATTGATCCTAGTAATGAATTAACGAAAAAAGATTTTGCCAATTCTGACATTACATTTACTCATAAATTAGAGGATCTTAAAAAAGCAAAATTTTTCATCGTGGCTGTTCCCACACCAATTGATGAGCACAACTTGCCGGATCTTAAACCATTGATAGGAGCTTCTACAACCGTAGGAAAAGTGCTAAAAAAAGGAGATTATGTTGTTTATGAATCTACTGTTTACCCTGGTTGTACAGAAGATGATTGTATTCCTATTTTAGAAAAAGAATCTAAATTAAAATTCGTAAAAGATTTTAAAGTAGGCTATTCTCCTGAGCGTATCAATCCGGGTGATAAAGAACATACCATCACAAAAATTTTAAAGATCGTATCCGGTTGTGATAAGGAAAGTTTGGAGGAAATTGCCAAAACCTACGAAATCATTGTAGAACCAGGCACTCACCGTGCGTCAAGTATCAAAGTAGCAGAAGCAGCTAAGATCATTGAAAACACGCAACGCGACGTGAATATTGCTTTGATGAATGAACTATCTATCATTTTCAATAAAATGAATATCAATACCTATGATGTTTTGGAAGCTGCCGGCACTAAATGGAATTTCTTAAAATTTTTCCCGGGCTTAGTTGGCGGACATTGCATCGGTGTTGATCCATACTATTTAACCTATAAAGCAGAGTCATTAGGATACCATGCGCGTGTTATCAATAGCGGGCGTTATGTTAATGATAGCATGGGCTTTTATGTAGCAAAAACCTGTGTTAAGAAAATTATTGCTGCCGGAAAAAATATCAGCAAATCAAAAGTGTTGATTATGGGTGCTACATTCAAAGAAGATGTGAGCGACATCCGCAACAGTAAAGTAGCCGACATCGTGAAAGAGTTAAAATCTTTTGGTGTAAAGGTAGAAATTGTTGACCCTCATGCCGACAGCGAAGAATTGAAGCATGAATATGGTTTTGGTTTAAATAAATTAGCCAAAGGTTATGATGGGGTTATTGTAGCCGTTAATCATAAAGAATATAAAACATTAGACGAGAAATTCTTTAAATCTATTTTATCTACCAAAGGCGTAGTAGTTGATATCAAAGGAATGTACAAAAATAAATTTAAAGGCTTAACCTACTGGAGTTTATAAATAGTGATTAGTAATTAGTGAATAGAGTTTAGTGTTATCTACTGAAACCATTCACTAAACCACTATTCACTCATCACTAAAAAATGAGTTACAAATTAAGCGGATTAAATCCTGAGCAGGAGCAATTATTAAATGAAGGAAAATTACTTCCTTTAATGGAAGAATTTTATACCATTCAGGGCGAAGGATTTAATACCGGTAAAGCGGCTTATTTTATCAGAATTGGAGGCTGTGATGTAGGTTGCCACTGGTGCGACGTGAAAGAAAGCTGGGATGCCAGTTTACATCCATTAACACCTGCACAAACAATTATTGACCATGTACTGGAAAGTAAAACACCGGCCGTTGTTGTTACCGGTGGAGAACCTTTAATTTATAATTTAGTTCACCTTACTGATTTATTAAAACAACATTATATTCAAACCTATATAGAAACGTCGGGAGCTTATCCCTTAAGCGGCTATTGGGATTGGATTTGCCTGTCTCCTAAAAAAACAATGTTGCCTAAAGAAGAAAATTACCCGGCCGCACACGAACTCAAAATCATTGTATTTAATAAACATGATTTTATTTGGGCAGAAGAACAGGCTAAAAAGGTTGGTAAAGATTGCTATTTGTATTTACAACCCGAATGGAGCAAACGAAATGAAATTACGCCTTTAATTGTAGAATATGTGAAGCAAAACCCCCGTTGGATGATCTCTTTGCAAACTCATAAATACATTGATATTCCTTAATTTTTATTTATTGGGCGTTTCCGCAAGCGATCCGAGCTCCGTTGCAATCCTAACCCAAAATTTATATTACTATCTTTGAATTTGATTTTAAACACTTGAAAAAAGTATCATGAAAAAAATACTTTGCATAGATTCAAACCACGATGTACTGCATGAAACACTTATTAATGCAGGTTTTCACTGTGATTTATTTTGGAATAAATCCAAAGAAGAATTACTTCAACTGTTACCAAATTACGAAGGTGCTGTTATTAGAAGCAAATTTAAATTCACTAAAGATGTTTTAGATTCAGCTATCAATTTAAAATGCATAGGCCGTGTGGGTGCCGGCATGGAAAACATTGATGTAGAATATGCTAAAAGTAAAGGCATCACTTGCGTGAGTGCGCCGGAAGGTAACAGAGATGCTGTTGGCGAACATGCTCTGGGAATGTTGCTGATGTTATTAAATAATTTAAAACGGGGCGATAGTGAAGTAAGACAAGGTATCTGGAAACGTGCTGAAAATCGCGGATACGAAATTGCCGGCAGAACCATTGGTATTATTGGTTACGGGAATATGGGGTCTGCTTTTGCCAAACGTTTACAGGGGTTTGATTGCGAGATATTGGTGTACGATAAATATAAAACCGGTTTTGGAAACGAGTTTATCAAGGAATCTTCTTTGTATGAAATTTATGAAAAGGCGGATATTGTTAGCATTCACTTACCATTGACTGAAGAAACCAATTATTACATCAACGATGACTTTATCTCATTTTTCAAGAAAAACATATATGTTATAAATACAGCTCGGGGTAAATGCTTACATACAGCTGACTTAGTAAAACACATGGAAACAGGTAAAGTAATAGGCGCCTGTTTGGATGTATTAGAATATGAATCTGTGTCTTTCGAAAACATTGATACCACTACCCTACCAGAGCCTATGCGTTATTTACTAAAAAGCGATCGTGTTATTTTAACACCTCATATTGCCGGTTGGACTCACGAATCAAATTACAAAATGAGTAAGATCATTGCAGAGAAAATGATTAAAGTATTGAAATAAACTATCGTTCAATAACTAATCTTTCCACTGATTTTTTTCCGTTATTAATTAAACTCACCAAATAAATTCCATTAGGTAAATCACTCAAACGAACAGGGATCTGATACTTTCCTTCATATTGGTCAGTAATATCTACAATTGTTTTAAGAAGCATACCATTCATATCATAAATATCTACATGCACATCTGCCCGTTTTAAGACCTCGTATTTAATAGTAAACTCCCCATTGCCGGGATTAGGATAAATCTCAAACTTATCTGTTTTAGTAAGTATTTCCTCACTGATTACCCGCTGAGTATCTTTCGTAGCCACTGTATCCATAGGTAAAACAACCAATGTATCCCTTTTTTCCTGATAAGGTGTCATCATCACACCTAATACATACGTATCAAGCAGTTGCTCTTCTTTTGCGATTGGCGTAATATCTTCAACAGGTATAATCTCTTCTTGTGGTATAGCAACAGACTCAATTCCTCCGGCTACATGAGATTCAGAACAGTAGGTCGTTACTAATGTATCTATTGTCATCAAGGTATCTACCGATAATGTTTCAGATGACTCAATAAAATCAGCAGGTGGTATAAAACTTATATCTCCCATCATAAGCCTTTCCTCTTCGGGATTTACTATTTCAATACCATCCACTTTTTTGCCCTGATGATCGGTACAACTAAATAGAAAAGTTCCAAATACAATAAACAACGCAATTGCAAAAGCTCTGGTAATACTTATGTTTTCAGGCAGATTCTGCAAATTAATACTAATGTTTAACGGTCGGTCAATTTGGGATGATTTCATAATAACTGTATTTATAAATTAGATTCAAAAAATTGTTTTTTTCCATAAACAAAAGCACAATTCTGCAACAAAGCTATCACCACAAATACCATAAAACATACACCACCTTTTAAGTGGCGGAATATTTTTAATAAGTGGTTTTAATGAATGCAAAAAAACAATCTTTTATTTCTTGCCTATCTCAACACAACACACTATCTTGGCGCCTTTAAAAACCAACCTATTATGGCTACAACATCCGACATTTCAAGAAACGCATTTATCCGATATAATAACGAATTGCTTCAGATCATGGATTATGATCATATTACTCCCGGAAAAGGAAATGCGATCTATTCATTAAGATGTCGTAATGTTGAAACCGGAAAACAAAGTGAGGTTCGTTTTCGATCTGGCGAAAAGGTTGATTTAATTCGTGTTGATGAGCATGAAATGCAATATCTTTTTACAGAAGGTGATTTTTTGGTATGCATGAATCAGGAAACATACGATCAATTGCATATTCCTAAAATATTATTTGCCGATAGTATCCAGTTTTTGCAGGAAGGGATGGTTTTAAAAATCCGTTTCGATGAAAACGAAAAACCTTTAAATGGCTTGTTACCACCGTATGTTGAATTAGAAGTAACATATACCGAAGAAGGTGTAAAAGGCAAATCCTTGAAAACAGCTGAAGTTGGAGATGGTATCAAAATACAGGTTCCTATATTTGTGGCTATTGGCGACAAATTAAAGATCAATACCGAAACAGGAGAATACGTTGAACGTGTTATGAAATAAGATCCTAGATTTCTTTAAAAGTCCTTAACCATTTTCTGGCGGCTTCTTCTGTAGAAAACATTTTAAAAGGTACTGTGTGCTTATAGAATGTATTGAAGAAATTGACAACCAATCTTACAGCCAATGAGTTGCTAACAATAGCAGCCGCTATAAAATAATCTTTTCCTACTTCAGCAGCATAACTTCTGGCATCTGCGGTCATGGAGCCGTCGCTGGCATCTATCAATTCCAGCACTTTATTATGAGGTCCTATGCCTAACGACCGGTAAGCTTCGAAACAGGCCTTTACTTCAGGAAGATCCATCTCTGTTCCTTCTAACGGCTTTAAGACCAAAAAACCTTCGCTGTCAATCCATATTTCATTCATTGGTGTTTTTATTTTTTTGACAGTTTCCATAAAGCGATTCAAGATAAAACAAATTTGTTTACAAAATCAATTTCAGACAAAGAAATAACTTAAGATTCATTAATCTTTAATACATCTGTTGTATTCGAGTAATGTGTTTATTTTTAGCAATACTTAAACATTCTTCAAATATTTCCGGGTAGCCAGCGCAAAGCGAATATCTGAATACGAATACTTATCGCCTAATTCCTGCTTAATGGGTGTGAGTGAAACACCATCATGATTTTTGGAGCATTCTATAATAACGTCTAATTTCTTTTTAGATATAAATTGTGTTACCGGGATCATGCCTAAACTTACATAATGTGCTAAATGAGTTTCTATGGTTGTTAATCCCAAACCTCTTTCATTAGCTATCTCTTCAGGCATTTTGCCTTGTTTATATAAATTAAAGCTGATCTCTTTTGTATCCGGTTTAGGTTCTTTTACAACTTTCTCTTTCTTAACTTTGCCTGTTGTCTTTTTTTTAGTGGCTTTAGCTGTTTTTCGTTCTTCAAAAGCGGCCTTCTCTGTAATAGCAATAGTTTGCCTTACCAGCTCCAGGCGCTCCTGTTGATTTGCATTATGTTTCAATTGCTCCCTGGTGAACTCCGTATTATGTAATACATTATCAATCACAGTCGATACTTTGTCCAGCATCTGTAAATGCTTATACAACAAGCCTTCCAGCTCCAACAATTCCTCAAGATATGTTTTGATTTGCTTTTCTTCTTTCAATAATTCAATATGCACCAAAATGGATTTTGATAATTCCTTCAATACGGGATAGAAATAATTTTTAGCAGCGATGTGTCTTGCATGCACCGTTTGAAGGTAATCCCCTGCCCTGCTTTCAAAAATCTGCATCAACTGATTACTGAATTTATCGGCCGTTAATTTCAGAGGCTCAAATTTTCCGAGTAAATCTTTGGCCCAGGCATGATGTTTTTGTTTAGTTGATTTATTCTCGGCCATGGTATAGCTGGCCTCATGGTTTTTTAAACAGGTATACAACCAAACAAAATCATATGCTTTTAAAACATAGGCTTTTAAAAAGAAAACGGTTTCCTGATCGATCAATTGTTTGACCTCTTCTGTTTTAGGCTTATTATCAGCATATTCTACTAATGTTCGATCCTGAGAGATGGCATTGAATTGTATAGGAGATGTTAATACCAAGCCATCCAGAGATTTCAAACGGGATAAAGCCACATATACCTGCCCGGGTGCAAAAGCCCTGTTAATATCTAAAATAGCCCGTTCAAAGGTTAATCCCTGACTTTTATGAACTGTAATGGCCCAGGCCAGTTTAATAGGATACTGAATAAACGTTCCAATTTCGGTTTCGTCAATTTCGTTGGTTACAGGGTTTAATTCGTATTTGATGTTTTTCCATTCATATTTTTCCAATATAAAAGGCTTGGTACCATCTTTAAAATCTATTTCAATTTCTTTTTCATTCAGGTGCGATACAATACCTATTTTCCCATTAAAATACTGCTGCTTTCCACTCACATCATTTTTGATAAACATGATCTGGGCACCCTCCTTCAATTCCAGATAAGCTTCCACCGGATAGGCATATTCACTGAACTCCCCGTCAATAGTGGCACTATAAAAATACGACTTCCCTTTCAATTCCTGTAAAGCTGATCGGTTTAAAGTATCTGCTTTTGTATTATGTGTTGTTAAGGTAATTGTATTAAGGGCAGAAGTCAAATCATAACCGGGCTTGTAATACGAATTCAATAAATCGATATTTGCCTGAGTAACTTTATTATTTCTCAGATTATTCAACAAATCAATAAACGTATGATCCGACTGGCGATAGATCTTATCCAGTTCAATATACACAGGCTTTTCGGTACGTAATACCTGAGCATCAAAAAAATAAATACTGCTGTAAAAATTGCGCAAAATAGTCCATTCTTCTTCTTTTACAACAGGAGGCAACTGCATCAGATCTCCGATGAACAATACCTGAACACCTCCAAACGGCCTATGTTGTTGCCGGCGTACGCTTCTCAACACAAAATCAATGGTATCCAACAGATCAGCCCTTAACATACTTACTTCGTCAATGATCAACAATTCTAACTCCTGAAGCAATTTGCGTTTTTGGTCCCTCATATTCAAATGTTTTACCAGCGTATAAGGGGTATTTATTTTGGTTGTTGTGTTTTCAATTTTATAGCTGCTATCCGGCACGAAAAGTCCGAATGGTACACCAAATTGGGAATGGATGGTAACACCTCCTGCATTAATAGCGGCAATGCCCGTAGGAGCAACGATAATCGCATTTTTGTGAGTATGTTCAATGATGTTTCTCAAAAATGTGGTCTTTCCCGTACCGGCTTTTCCGGTTAAAAAAACAGGCTTGTTGGTTTGATTAATGCATTTGGCAGCAAGCTCTGCAGGACTAAGATTTATAAGGGAATTATCCATGATTTGAACAAAATTAAGCCCTTTTGCAAAATAATTGATTAATATTTGTTAAATAGTTAATATTTAGTATCTTTCGTACTTGTCCCGAAAAACATCTTTTAATTAAAAAACTATGAGTGAACGAATACTTCGAGCCCTAATGCAAATGTTTGCCATCATCGCCAAAGTTGATGGGATTACTAATACAGGCCGTTCTATTGTTGAATCTTTTTTAAAACAACAATTAAACAAGGAGCAGGTAGAAAAATACCTGATCATATTTGATGAATTCATAGAAGCCCAACAGGCAGGATCTAAAAAGAAAGATGGGACAGCCAAACGTACTTCCTTAAACTCTGTAAAAGTATTAAAAATCTGTACACAGATCAATCAGGAACTGGAACAACCTCAAAAGATCATCGTATTAATCCGTTTATTGGAATTCATCTATTCTTCTGACGAAATTTCGGAACAGGAAAATGAGTTTGTAATAACAGTAGCCGACACCTTTAATATTTCTACAGATGAGTTTAATCAATTAAGAGCCTTTGTAGAAGATACTGCTGAAAAAATACCAAATACACCACATATCCTGGTTATTAATAACAAGGAAAATGGATACGAAAATGCCTGCAAACACATTTATTGTGATGCATTGACCTCTGATGTGCGTGTTCTGCAAATTGATAGTGTGGGCATGTATGTATTACGTATTTATGGTAATATTGAATTACAGTTAAACGGACAAGGGATTTCCAAAGATCGTATACACATTTTAACACCCGGTTCTTCCTTAAGAAACTCTAAGGTTAAACCAATTTATTACAGTGATATCATTGGCCGCTTCTTAGCAGATAGTTCAAAAGCACGTATTTCTTTTGAAGCAAAAAATATTGAATACAAATTTAAAGGCGGCAAATTAGGCTTACGTAATATCAATATCCGTGAAGAAAGTGGAAAATTAATTGGTATCATGGGAGGTTCGGGTGCCGGTAAATCTACTTTATTAAATGTTTTAAACGGTGTTGAAATTCCTAGTGGCGGACAGGTTTTGATCAATGGTAAAAACATTCACGTTGAGAGAATTAACGGTTTATCAAAACTTATTTTATAATGCAAAACTATGTTTCGGTAACTTAAGTGATGAGGAAATCGCAAAAAAATGCCACTCGTTATTAGCCGATTTAGGCTTATCCGAAACTAAAGATTTGAAAGTTGGTTCTCCGCTTGAAAAAACAATCTCAGGCGGGCAGCGTAAGCGTTTAAATATTGGTTTGGAATTGATCCGTGAACCATCGGTATTATACGTGGATGAGCCCACCTCCGGTTTATCATCCCGTGACTCTGAAAACATCATGGACCTTTTAAAGGAATTATCCTTAAAAGGAAAATTAATATTTGTCGTAATCCACCAACCTTCGTCCGACATTTTCAAAATGTTTGATAAACTTCAGATATTGGATGTAGGTGGATACCCTATTTATTACGGAAATCCGGTGGATGCCGTATCATACTTTAAAACACTGGTACAACACGTCAACGCCGAAGAAAGTGAATGCTGGAACTGCGGTAATGTAAATCCGGAGTTGATTTTTAATATCATTGAAAGTAAGGTATTGGATGAGTACGGTAACTTAACACATAACCGTAAAACAAGTCCTGCAGAATGGAACAAAAGCTATGTAGAAAAAATTGAATCTACGATTGGAGATATCAAACATCAGGACGAAATTCCGGAAGCGATCTTTAAAATTCCCGGAGCGTTCAAACAATTCAAGGTATTTATTACCCGCGATGTGCTAAGTAAATTAACCAATACTCAGTATTTATTAATCAACTTTATTGAAGCCCCCCTACTCGCCTTTATATTAGCCTATTTAATTCGTTTCTTTAATACGGATGCAGACAATACAAAAGGATATATTTTCAGAGAAAACGAAAACGTACCGGCGTATATGTTTATGTCGGTTGTAGTTGCTTTATTTATTGGGTTAACCGTTTCGGCCGAAGAAATTATCAGAGACAGGAAAATCCGTAAACGTGAGTCTTTCTTAAACCTCAGTAAAGGCAGTTATTTGTGGAGTAAGATCATCATCATGTTCGTGCTGTCTGCTTTACAAACGCTGACCTTTGTGATTGTTGGAAATTCTATTTTAGGCGTTCATGGTATGTTAGCCGATTACTGGATGGTATTGTTTACAGCTTCCTGTTTTGCAAATATGTTGGGATTAAATATTTCGAGTGCTTTTAACAGCGCAGTTACCATTTACATTTTGATTCCGTTTTTAATCATCCCTCAATTATTGTTGGCAGGTGTGGTTGTAAAGTTTGATAAATTAAATCCGGCATTAGCCAAACAAGGCGGTGTTCCTTTGGTAGGTGAAATGATGGCCAGTCGCTGGGCGTTTGAAGCTTTAGCCGTAAATCAATTTAAAACCAATAAATACCAACGAAATTATTACAAATTTGACAAAGCCATCAGTATTGCGTCGTACAAGAAAGTGTACTGGATACCAAAACTTCAAAACAAAATGGTGAAGATCGATGGCTTATTGAAGGAAAAATCAAAAAATGACGAACTACAAAGAGACTTCACTCTATTAAGAAATGAGCTCTTAAAGGAACAGGCCTTCTTAAAAAATAAATACAAATTTGAAGGCATTGATCAGTTAAACGCCAAAGACTACACTCCGGCCATCGCCGCATCTTTAAAGCAATTTTTAGCAAAGATCAATGAGCATTATATCAATTTTGAGAATAAAGCCAGAAAACAGGAAGATGAAGTTACTCAAAAATTAATCAAAGAATTAGGAAATGAAAAATTCATCGAATTAAAAGATGATTATACAAACGAAGCGTTGGATCAGTTTATGCTCAACAGCAACGATTTGGGCGACAGATGTTTGGAACACGACGGTCGGTTAATTCAACGTATTGAACCAATCTATTTGGATCCTACAGAATCTAACTTAGGTGCTGCTCATTTTTATGCTCCCAACAAGCGATTCATGGGTAAATTATTCCCAACCTATTGGTTTAATATATCGGTTATTTGGTTAATGAGCTTATCATTAATGGTGATGCTATATTTTGATGTATTTAAGAGAATATTAGACTTTTTTGGAAATATTAGTTTTAAGAAAAAGTAAAAAGATATTAGAATTGAGAATTTTAGAAGTGAGAAAGAATGAATCTTAAATCTAATTTCTCATATCTAACTTCTTTATCAACTAACTTTCTTTAACAAATAATCTTTAGCACTTTCATTAAATAAATTAACTTTGCCCTCGCTTGAAAAAAATCAGTTTCTATATTCTTCTTTTATCTGCCATTTTAATAACCGGTTGTGATGGATATAACCGACTATTAAAAAGTTCTAATTACGAATTGAAATTAGAAAAAGCCAATGAGTATTATCAAAAGGGTAATTATGTAAAAGCTTCAGCTTTGTATGAAGAATTGATTCCCGTTTACAAAGGGTCGGATAAAGCCGAAGAAATTTACTACTATTTCTCTTACTGTAATTACTATCAGGGAGATTATGCCTTATCTCAGTACCATTTCAAAAACTATTTCAGGAGCTTTCCAACCGGTAAACATGCCGAGGAATGCTTGTTTATGAATGCGTATTGCTACTATTTAAATTCACCGGCATATACCCTAGATCAAACAGATACTAAAAATGCAATGGCCGAACTACAGAACTTTATTGATCTGTATCCGGAAAGTTCCCGGATAGATTCCTGCAATAAAATTAATGATGTATTAAGAGGTAAACTGGAAAAAAAGGAATACTACATTATCATGCAATATTTTAATTTAGGCGATTACCAACATGATAATTATAAAGCAGCTATCAGCTCCGGAAAAAATTTCATGAAAGACTTTCCTGAATCCAATCATATTGATGAAATTTTGTATACAACTGTTCATTCATATTACCTTCTTGCTATTAACAGTCTGGAAACCAAAAAGTTAGAAAGATTAAATTTAGCTATGGAAAGTTATTTAAAATTAGTAGATTTGTACCCTAAAAGCAGCTATCTGCAAAAGGCAGAATCTGTCTATGAAAGTTGTTTAAAAATGAAAAATAATATATCAAATAAATAATACGATGGATTTTAAAAAAACAAACGCAGAGCCTAGCACCGTAACCCGTGATATCAGAAAATTTGACGGTCCTACCGGAAATATTTACGAATCGATTTCTATTATTTCAAAACGTGCTAATCAGATCAGTTCTGAAATGAAAGAAGAATTATCTGCTAAATTAGCTGAGTTTGCAAGTCATTCTGATAATCTGGAAGAGATCTTTGAAAACAGAGAACAAATCGAGATTTCTAAATTCTACGAAAAATTGCCTAAACCATCTTTGATTTCTATTAATGAGTTTTTAGAAGATAAAACGTATTACAGAAATCCGGCTAAAGAACAAACAAAATAATTAGCTATTATTCAGTATTAAATAAAACCCATCCTCCAACAGGCAGATGGGTTTTTAATTTATATGACATTAAAAAACAAACATATTCTTTTAGGCATTACGGGTGGAATTGCGGCATATAAATGTGCCCATCTGGTTCGCTTATTAATTAAAGAAGGAGCCCTTGTAAAGGTGGTTATGACAAAATCTTCCGAAGAATTTGTGACTTCAAAAACCTTATCTGTTTTGAGTAAACATGAGGTGATCAGCGATTTTTTTGACTCCAATCATAACTGGAATAATCATGTAGCATTGGCCGAATGGGCTGATGCCATGATCATAGCACCTTTAACCGCCAACACCCTGGCTAAATTGTCCACCGGAATTTGCGACAATATGGTTACAGCCTGCTACTTATCTGCCAGAAGCAAGGTATTTGTGGCACCGGCCATGGATTTGGATATGTACCAGCATCCAACCACAAAACATAATCTGGAAATCCTTCGTAAGCATGAAAATCTGATCATTCCTGCTGAAAGCGGCGAATTGGCCAGTGGATTGGTAGGAGAAGGCCGAATGGCCGAACCGGAAACCATTATTCGTTTTGTAAATCAGTATTTCGAAAATGATTTGCCTCTGACGGGAAAAAAAGTGCTTGTTAATGCCGGGCCAACATACGAAGCCATTGATCCGGTGAGATTTATCGGTAACCGTTCTTCCGGAAAAATGGGTGTGGCTATAGCCGATGAATTTGCAAAACTGGGAGCCGAGGTTACTTTGGTATTGGGGCCTTCGCATCAAAAACCAACAGAAAAGTCTGTAACCGTTATTGCGGTAGAAAGCGCTGAAGACATGTTCAATGCCTGTAAAACAGAACAGAACGCAGATATCATTGT
>JACQAK010000097.1 GCA_016194985.1 Bacteroidota bacterium | reverse complement strand
TTACCTTTTGCCCATTAGATATTGTTGTTGTATTGGTATTTATACTATGATTAGCAATAATTCCTGAAAAAGCATTATTTCCACTATTTTGAACGATATATGTTGGATTATCGGGGTAAGTTAAAATAGTAGACGGATCGAGTGGGACAGACATATTTTGTGTTTTAGTTAAAAACCAATAATTATCTACTGAGCCCAAGGGAAAGTAACCGCCGGTAGATCTGTCATAAGCAGTACTTAAAATACTATAAGTGGTTGACGTTTGTGCATTTACATTAGCTGCAAATCTTAATGAAAGTAAAAGAATAATCAGAGGTTTAATGTTTTTCATACCTGTTTTTTGAGCAAAGTTAAACATAGAAAATCAAGGTATACTACCGATTACGACATTTTTAGCACATTTTACGCTAAGGTTTTATTTTTTAGTAACAAAATTACTTCTGTTTTTTTTCTTCTGGATACTTCAAATGATTGACCGGTGGTAATTGTAATGGTGCAAATATCGCCTTTTGTGTAGCTTTTTATATAATCTGTATTGATAATGACACCTTTGTTGATTCTAATAAAAGAGCCAATTTCACTTAGAAGATTTTCAAATTTCTTTAGTTCTTTACTCGACGTATAACGAGATCTGTTAATCATATTTAATTCACAAAAATCTGTTTTATATTCAATAAATGCTAACTCTTTCACATTTAAAAAAATAACCTTGTCATTGTGATGAACCGATATTTTATTGATTTTGTCGCCTTTATCTTCTAATGTTTTTAAAAATTGCGAAATGTCGTTATTCTGTAAGGTACGCCGTGCATAAATAATGGAGCTTGCATTTTTTACTGTTTTTTGTAAAGCCACATAATCTATTGGCTTTAAGATATAGCCAAGTGCATTGAACTCAAAAGCTGTTATGGCATATTCATTAAAGGCCGATACAAAAATAACTTCGAAGTTGATTTCCGGGAACATTCGTAATAGATCAAACCCGCTTTTTTGAGGCATCTTGATGTCTAAAAAAACCAACTGGGGTTTGAGCATATTTATTTTCTCAAAGCCACTATCGGCACTATTAGCAAAATCCAGAACTTTAATGTCGGGACAATTTTCTTTTAATAATGATTGTAGCATTACTACATTATGTTTTTCATCATCTACAATAATAGCGGTAATCATATTATTCTTTACTGTTTTTTAGTTGTATGATAATTTTTGTGCCACTGGGATTATTTAATTCATCAAAAAGATCAACTATGTCAAGTTTATAATCGTTTCCTTTTAATAATTTATTGAGGCTTTCTATTTTATCCATGGCTAATTTTGTTCCCTTCGAGTCATGTTTTTTTGATTCATAATTGAACGATCTTCCTACACCATTATCTTCTATTTCTAAATATACAGTATCATTTTTTTCTTCTATGATAATTGACAAGCAAGCTTTTCTTTTACTTTCCAGTGGTAAAAGCCCATGCCAGATTGCATTTTCAATAAAGGGTTGAGTAATTAATGATGGAATTAAAACAGTATTCAAATCCAGTTTATTATCAATGTATAACTTAAAATCAAACTCTTCTTTAAACCGAAGTTGTTCCAGTTCTACATTTAATTTGATAATCGTTAATTCTTCCTGAAGGGTAATATATGTTTTATCCTAATACTGTAAAACCTGCCTGAGAAAAAAACTAAATTTAGCAATGTATTGTGCTGCTTTCTTATAGTTTTCTGTATAAATCAATTCCTGAATAGCCGCCAAACAATTACTGATAAAATGAGGATTCATTTGATTTTTGATCACCTTTATTTCAAGTTCAGCAATTCTATTGTGTAATTCATATTGCTCTTTTTGTTTTTTTAAGTTTCGTTTATTTCTAATAACAATAATTATAATTATTAAAGCAAAAAGTAAAATAATTGCAATGTATTTAGTCATATCCATCCAAAATTGCTTTGTTTTATTTGGATTAGGAGCATTATAAAGATCTAAAGCTTCTTTTTCAGATAATGATCTGTGAAAAAATTGAATATCATCAAAAATAGCTTGACTATATCTTTCGTTTTTTTTTCTAGCTGAATGTCCTATAACAACTGAATCGCTGTATAGTATTTTGGTTTCAAAATTTTTATTAGATTTTCCTTCTAATTTACCATTGACGTAAAATGCTAAATAATTATTATTACAAACAAACACTAAATGGTACCATTGATTAAATTTTATAGGATAGGAGGATAATATATTTACTTCTTTTGTAGAATCTTTGGTTGAACTAATTCCTATTCGGCCAGTTTTGCAATCATACGCAATTACAATAGCATTACAAAAGTCTTCACTTTCAGAATTTTTGATACAAAGTATTGGATTGTAATCATCTCCTTTTCCAGAATATACTCTTCTGTCAAAATTGACCCACAACGAAATAGTCATGACGGGAGATTTAAGTAATTTAGAGGTTCCTAAACTTAAATAACTAGTAGCGTGTCCGTGCGTATATACTGCCGATCGTTCGTTACCAAATCGGTCGCTAACTAATGATACACCCACACCTTTAGGGGTAACTTTATTATCTTTTTCTTTAATCTCCTGATCATTAAAATCGAAGAGTATTATTTCATCAACTCCAGAAACTTTGCCAGAGCCTTTCTTTTATCTGAATCCAGATGGTAAGATATCTTGTTCTTTAAATAATCGTAGGCATCAAAACCTTTTGTATGATTGGGCTTTTCAGCAACGGCTTCGGCAATATGGTTTACGCCATATGCTAACGATTGGTTAAATACCGAAATAAAATCAGGATCCACAGGTTCATTGCTTACCCAGCAGGCAAACACAAATGGCAGGCCTGTATATGTTTGCCATTCTTCTGCCAGATCATACTGATAAGGATGTTCCGTTAATCCAAAGGTTCTGTCGCCTATAATAACGGCACCGGTAGTATCATTGATTTGTGTTTCAAAACCTTCGGTAGCATTTATAAACTGAATATCTTTTTTCCAGAAATGTTTATTTAAAACCTGTACCAGTGTTACGGATGTTTTGGATTGATAATCCAATAATACATGGGTTAATTCATCCAACGGTTTTTGAGAGAATAATTTTACGCTGTCTACTTTTCCCACGGCGCCAATGCAATAATCGGTAATGATGTGATACGAGTTTAATTGAGGAAGAATAGCCACCGGCACCAGGCCTATATCCACCTGCTTCTGTTTTAATTTTTTTGCACAGGTGCTTGGGATGTCCAATTCCATGACATGTGGCCATTTTACAGGTCGATGATGTAACCCATATAAAAAGGGAGTGGTATTATAGTAGTTAACAATCGATAATTTATAGGATTTCATGAGTACGTGTGGTTGGTTGCTGAAGTTCTAAAAAACTAATGGTAGCCCCAACAACCGCTAATACAGGGCCAAACATTAATCCGATGAATAAAGGTAATATCATAAATAACGAATATACTAAACCTATACCACAAGCTAAACCCATGTGTTGTCTGGTAAATTTCACGCTTTGAGAAATGGTCATTTTATGCCGTTCAAAATTATAATCCAGTGTGGTAAAACCTAAAAAATACCAGGATATTAGCATTAAAAAAGGCCCGGTAATTAGTGCTAATGGAGGAAACACGATGGTTATCATAAAACATAAGCCTATAAACAGATATTCCAGCAACATATTCCGGAGACTCATCATAATACCACGTCCTATATCTTTAATAAGCTGAGAGACATTCAGCGGAAATTTGTTGCCATTTATTTTTTCTTCCACAGCTTCTGATAACAAAGCAAATAGGGGAGACAGGAAGATGAGGGTAATATATTTTACAAAGGTGCCTTTCACCAACCAAAACAGGATCCTTAAAATCCAACTGATAATAACGCTGAAATAACCCGTAAGAAAGGGTTTCGCAAACGATAAAGCAGCTCCCGAATCAGGGATCTCATCAAAATTGAGCTGTTCATTCAGATAATCGGCTACTTGTTCGGCAATGCTCGCAAACAACCAGATACTTCCAATCCACATCAATAGCCATACAAATAGGGGGTAAAGCAGATAGGGCCATAATCCTTTTTCAAAAAGCAAGCTAAAGCCTTTAAAACAACTGGCAATGGCTTTGAACAGATCTTGAAAAAAAGTCATGGATGGAGGAATTATTTTATTGACAAATTTAGCAGATTTCGAAGAAGAAAAGGAAAATGAACCATTTTCACCTCATTTTTATTTATTCACCTCATTTCATGTATCGGTCGTGTTGTTTTGTGAGAATTCGTTTATAAATTTATAAAAAGAAATCTTATGAAAATTTTAAAAATAGCGATTGCCTCTGTATGGATACTATCAGCAATTAACTTGTCATCCTGCAGCAAAAAAGGATGCCATAAACCACATGACGGACATGGCCACCATAACTGTGGTCACCATAATGACGGTAGTTCAGATGCTTCTACAAACTCAAGTCAATCAGGAACATAAGTTTTTTTGTTTGTAAAAAAAGCCCGTTAACTTTATGTTATCGGGCTTTTATGATATTTAGTAGTATTGTATAATTAGGGCGTTTCCGCCAGAAGGAGGCGGATCGGGCTGTCGCTTCAATCTTTTGTTCGTCCCTCACAAATCCGCCAGCTGGCGGATCACTTGCATCCCTTACGCATCTGTCTTATACATGTATAGTTTTACATGCATAAAATTCCCAAAACTACCGGGATATGCTCAACACTTTAATAAACTTAGGCCAAAGCCTGTTTCAGGTCTTCTATCAGATCTTCCACATCTTCCACTCCAACACTTAAGCGTAATAAATTATCTACCACGCCGGCTTTATCGCGCTCTGCTTTGGGTATAGAAGCATGTGTCATCGTTACCGGATGATTGATCAATGATTCAACACCACCCAATGATTCGGCTAAAGAAAATACTTTGAATGAAGATGCTATTTTAAACGTATCTCCTAAAGAAGCTCCTTTTAAAACAATAGAGATCATACCCCCAAAATCGCGCATCTGTTTTTTAGCAATATCGTGGTTTGGATGATCCGTAAAACCCGGCCAGTATATTTTTTCAATTCGGGGATGAGTTTTTAAGAATTCAGCAATCTTACGCCCGTTGTAGCAATGGCGTTCCATACGTAAATGCAGGGTTTTGATACCGCGCATCACTAAAAAGCTATCCATCGGCCCCGGATTAGCACCACAACTGTTTAAAATAAAATACAATTGTTCGTGAAGTTTAGGATCATTCATCACTAATGCTCCCATCACCACATCGCTATGTCCGCCCAAATATTTTGTAACCGAATGCATCACGATATCTGCGCCTAATGCTAAGGGATTTTGCAAGTAAGGAGAAGCAAAAGTATTATCTACGGCTAAAATGATATTATTGGCCTTGGCTATTTTAGAACAAGCTTCAATATCAATGATCTGCATCGTAGGATTAGTAGGTGTTTCGGCCCATATTAATTTAGTATTGGCATTAACATATTGTTTAATGTTATCAGCATTGGTTAAATTAATAAAGTGAAATTTGATGCCGTAGTTTTCAAAGATCTTGGTAAACATACGATATGAGCCACCATACAGATCATCTCCGGTAATCACCTCATCGCCCGGACGTAATAATTTCATCACAGCATCGGTAGCACCCATTCCGCTACTAAAGCAAATGCAATGCTTCCCGTTTTCTAGAGCTGCAATGTTTTTTTGAAGCGCCTCTCTGGTAGGATTTTTACCACGGGCATAACCATAGCCTTTGTTTGTTCCGGGAGATTCCTGAACGTAGGTGGATGTTTGAAAAATTGGTGTCATGATCGCACCTGTGGATGGATCCGGATCGGCACCGGCATGTATTGCTTTGGTACCAAATTTATGATTGGAAAAATCTGCCATAAGAATAAAATTTTTGCACGAATTTAAGCTTATTTTAGTATTGTATATGCTATAATTTATTAGTAATTTTAACTATCAAATCTATTGGTCACATATTCCTTCTTATCGGATTATTTTTTGTAGCATTTGCCTGCAAAAAAAAGACCGAGACTCCTCCTGATGTGGGATATGCTTACGCTCCTACGGTTATTGGTAAATATGTTGTATATGATGTAGATTCTACCGTATATGATGATAATAACATGGATACTACCTTTTATAAATATCGTATTAAGGAAAAATTGGAGGAGATTTATGTGGATAATGAGGGCAGAAGTGCGATTAAATTAGTGCGTTACATTAAGAAGTATAACCCCACAGTAAGTTACGATAATATTCCATGGACGATTAAGGATGTTTGGAATTATACAAAAACATCCACTACTCTTGAAGTCGTAGAAGAAGATGTCAGGTTTACAAAATTGATCTTCCCGGTAAGGGTAGATGCTGCCTGGAATGGTAATGCTCTCAATACTATTGGTGATTGGGAATACAAATATAATTACATGGATAGAACCGAGAACATCAATGGCACAACCTTTGAAAATGTATTGTTTGTAGAACAAAAGGATGATAAAAGTAAAAATGCCATTCATCGTCAATATTTTATTGAAAAATATGCCAAGGATATTGGCTTGGTTTACCGGGAAATTAAAGATTTATATTCTAACACCATAACGGTTGATCCGTCTACTCATTTGGTAACACCTGTAGAATCCCGTATCGAAAAAGGTGTCACTTATAAATTAACACATGTATCTCATGGAATCGAATAAATTAATGAAAATAATGCTGGTTTGCCTGTTATCCTCTTTCGCAAACTCTATGCAATCTCAAACATTTACCAAATATTGGGTTAAGTTTAAAGACAAAAACAATTCTCCTTACTCTGTTGGTGTTCCTAGTGCTTATTTATCAGCCAGATCGATTGCACGAAGAACAAATCAAAATATAGCAATTGATATTACCGATCTGCCGGTGAATCAAACTTACATCGATCAGGTTAATGCCACAGGAGCTCAGGTATTTCAACGCTCCAAATGGATGAATGCAGCCATTGTGATCATCTCCAATCCGTCACAGTTAACAGCTATTAATAGTTTAACCTGTGTGTTAAGTACAGCACCTGTGGCCCGTATAAAAACATCTTTACCCGACGAAACAACTGCACCGGTTACCCGTTCGTTCAAACAAACTGAAGCCACAGCAGGATATAATTACGGACCATCCCTAACTCAGGTTAGTCAGATTGGAGCAGACTGCATGCATGGTTTGGGATATAGAGGGCAGAATATGGTCATTGCTGTTATTGATGCCGGTTTTGATCAGGCAGATATTAATCCTGTTTTTGATTCGTTACGAAATGAAGGACGTATCTTAGGTACCAGAGATTACGTGCAGGGAAATACTTCTGTATACGAAGATTATTTACATGGTGCTAATTGCTTATCATTAATGGCAGGTAATACACCCGGGCAATTAATAGGAACGGCACCTAAAGCCAGTTATTGGTTATTGCGCTCGGAAGATGCCGCTACTGAAAAAATCATTGAAGAGAATAACTGGGTAGTAGCTGCTGAGTTTGCGGATAGCGTAGGGGCTGATATTACCACAACTTCTTTGGGTTATACTACTTTTGATATTTCATCTCAAAATCACACCTATGCCGATCTTAACGGAAGAACATCCGTAGCTTCCATTGCAGCTACCATGGCTGCCCGTAAAGGGATTTTTGTATTAAATGCGGCCGGTAACGAAGGTGGTGGTTCCTGGAATTATATTGGTGTTCCGGCAGATGCCGACAGTATTTGTACTGTAGGTTCTGTTAACGGAGCAGGTGTTCATTCTGGCTTTAGTTCTGTGGGGCCAACAGCCGATGGACGCATTAAGCCTGATTTAAGTTCTATGGGTGAAGGCTCTTATGTTTGCGCTCCTGGATATAGTTTTCAGTCGGGTAATGGTACATCCTATGCTACACCTATTTTGGCCGGAGCAGTGGCGTGTTTATGGCAAGCACATCCTAACAGAACCAATATGGCTATTTTGGCGGCATTAAAGGCAACAGCATCCAAATCGTCTAATCCAAACAATAGCTATGGATGGGGAATTCCGGATATGTGTGCAGCTCATAATTATTTAAATACCAACACCCTTGTTCAGGAACATATTGCAGCTATTTCCTTTAAGGTATTTCCTAACCCGGTTAAACAACAACTTAATTTTACCGTGAACCAAAAACCGGAAAGTGTGACCTTAACGGATGTATTGGGTAAAACGATCAATGTTTCTTTTACAGAAGTTCAAAGCAATCAGTATCAGATCCAATTAGATCATACTATTTCAAATGGTATGTATTTTATTTCCATTAAAACAACTGAAGGCTTGATGAAATCCAAGTTTGTAAAGGAATAAAGTAAATTTAAAACTAAGGCTTTAAGTTTCGCTGATATTGTTTTTTATAATTATTTGGGAATTTTTACTAAAACCAGTGGAAACGATCGTTTGTAGATGAAATGGATTTAGCCAGTTTACCATAAGGGAATCTGATCTTAATACCGCCTGTATAACACACATCCATAATATTAATGGCTTTTTCCTGACGACCAACCCGCATACGGTAATCCAGGAATAATCCCAGTATACCAAAGTTGTGTTCCAAACCAACACCAAAGTTAACACCCAGCCATTTGTTTTTAATGGTACTGTTTACCGGGTAATATTCTCTTAAATTAAGGTAATCCGATTCGCCCGTAAAAAAACCGGTGTATGTGTTATAACTTAATCCTACAAAAGGGTACAATAATGTTTTTTTGTTAGGAAATTTAGCAAGGATCTCTAAATTGGCTTCAAAGGTGTTAGCTCTCACATTTAACCAGGTGGGCTCAATATTTATGGGGCTAAAACGGGTATATAGAGCAGATAAACGGATAAAATTATTCGCTTCATAAATAAAGCCCCCACAATAGCCTGGTTCGTTATTTTTTTCCTTTACATTTCGTGCCAGATAAATAACACTGATGTTTGCGCCTCCTTTAATACTCCAACGGGTAAATTGCCTTTCTTTATCAAGCTTAGTAGGAAGAGGTGTTGCAGTTTTGGCAGTTTTTTTTACCTGAGCATGAGAGGGCAATACCCACATCAAACCGATAATCAAAATGAAGGATATAATGCATTTATTTAGCATGGTATAAATTTAAGGAAAAACAACATATTCCATAGAATAAATTAATAACTGGCTGTATTTTAACGATAAGTGGTTACAGAGAGGGCTTAGGTGTTTGGTTGCAGGATTTTGTCATCAGGGCATTTTCGCCAAAGGGCGGATCGCTTTCGTCCCTGACGCATACATTCTTATATTAAATATCTGCAAAACGATTCTTACAGCTATCCGGGTAAACTACAGGTAACTCAACACGCTATCTCATTCATCCGCATTGTTGTTTTATCTCAACGTAGCTCCCAGTTTTTCTGAATAGGTTTTGATCAGCTTTTGCATCACATTATCTATTTGTTTATCATTTAAGGTAGCTTCATCGTCCTGAAGGGTAAAGCTAACAGCGTATGATTTTTTACCGGCGGCAAGTTTATCGCCTTCGTATATGTCAAACAAATTAACTGATTTCAATAACTTACGTTCTGCACTATAGGCCAGATCTTCTACTTCTTTGTATGTAATGGTTTTATCCAATAATAAAGCCAGATCGCGGCGCACAGCCGGGAACTTAGGTATTTCGGTAAACTCCAGTTTGGTTTTGCCTACCAATGATAACACATTGTCCCAGTTAAAGTCAGCATAAAAAACCTCGGCATTAACATCCATCTTTTTGCAAATGGATTTATCTACCAAACCAAAACTTACCAGATGTTTATTTTTATGAGCAAACGCCAACCCATAACTGAATTGCGTATCACTTAACTCGTTAGTTTTAAATTTGATCGAGAGTTTATGTAAAACAGATTCTATGCAGGATTTCATATACGCAAAATCTACTTTATTGTTTTCTCCATAAGGATTTTCGGCATATTTGCGTCCGGTAACAAACAAGGTTAAATGCTTGGTTTCGGCATATTTAAAGTCGGCTTCTGTT
>JACQAK010000098.1 GCA_016194985.1 Bacteroidota bacterium | reverse complement strand
ATTCAGCGGCAGTTTTAATCCGGCGAAAATTTTCGGTACCATGCGCGCGCCTTTATCTTCATGGCCATGAAAGGTCCAGCCATGATCGGGTTCGAAGCGTTTGGTAGCAGGTTTGGCAATATCATGTAATATAGCAGCCCAGCGCAACCAAAGGTTATTACTTTTCTTGGCTGTATTATCCAACACTTCTAGCGTATGGTAAAAATTATCTTTATGTGTTTTTCCATTAATGGTTTCTACGCCATGTAACTTCACCATTTCAGGAAAGATCAAATGTAACAAACCAGTATCAAACAATAATTTGAATCCAACCGATGGAACCGGGGAGAGGATAATTTTATTTAACTCATCTGTAATGCGTTCTTTAGACACAATACTGATACGGGATTTGTTTTTTGAAATAGCATCTAACGAATGGGTTTCAATAGTGAAATTTAATTGCGAAGCAAACCGAATGGCACGCATCATGCGCAAAGGATCATCGCTATAGGTAATTTCAGGCTCTAAAGGTGTACGAATAATTTTATTTTCAATATCACTTACACCATTAAAAGGATCTAATAATTTTCCGAAATTGGATTTACTTAGTCCAATAGCCATCGCGTTGATGGTAAAATCCCGTCTATCCTGATCGTTCTCTAAAGTACCATCTTCCACAATAGGCTTACGGGAATCGCGATTATACGACTCACGGCGGGCACCAACAAATTCTATTTCCAGATCATTGAATTTTACCTGAGCCGTTCCAAAATTTTTAAAGACCGACAAGTGGGCTTCTTCGCCTAGTTGTTTATGAACTAATTCAGCCAATTCAATCCCTTTACCAATGGTAACCACATCAATATCTTTACTGACTCTTCCTAAATAAATATCACGCACAAAACCGCCAATCACGTAGGCGTCAACGCCTAACTGATCAGCACAATGGGCCAGTATTTTAAATATGGGATGAGTTAAATGCTTTTCCACTCAGTAAAAATAATTGTATTTTTTAATATTTTCCCACAGATTACACAGATTGGCACAGAAAAAATCTGTAAAATCTGCGTTATCTGCGGGAATTAGTTTATGAATACTTCACCAGCTTATCTTCAAAAAACAAGTCTTTATTAGCGGCATGCATTTTCATGTTGATGAGTAATTCTTCACATCCATTATTTAAGGTTGTTGTTCTGATTTTATTAACCAGATCAAAAATTTCTTCATAAGTACCTTCTACTACTGTCTCAAAAGGGCAAACCAAGTGTTTTAGTTTTGACTCTTTAATGCAGGCAATAGCTTTGTCAATTAATTCGATTTTGTCGGCACTGCATTTAGTTGGTAATAACTGAATGGTAACGTTTATTTTGAAGTTATTCATGAATATATTATATTTAGTAGTTATTGTAACCCTGAACTTGATTCAGGGTCTCGATGAGATGCTGAATCAAGTTCAGCATGACGCTACAAAGAAAAGAAAAAAATTACACCGACAAAGCAGCTAATTTACTTGACATTGTATTTACCAGGTCTCTCAAAGGCTTTTCGGCCATGGCCTTAATAAAAGGATTCATATCGCCTTCCAGTTCCACATTGGTTTTTTGATCGGCTAAAAAATGAATGTGCAGGGTAAATACAAATTTGGCAATACCTGTTGTTTCGAATGTAATACGGGATTTAGGTAACCGTTCTTTTATTTTAATGGTCAAAGGCATTAATCCCTTAATGCCAAACGAACATTGCTCGGATGTGCATTCAAAATTTTCGATCTTATCGTCGGGTAACAAATGCTTAAAATGGTTAAAATCTCCCATAAAGTCAAACAAGTTATCTGTGGTAGATGCCGCCGTATGGGTTTCGCTAAGTATACTAAAATGAGCCAATGTGAAGGGGAGTTATTGTTTCCAGGTTGAAGGACTTTCTCTCCATAATTTCAGAGGTTCCAGGTCGCTTTCCGAAATATATTTATGCTTTAGTGCCACCTCAATTAAGGTATTGTAATCGCATAAAGTGGTTAAAGCGCAATTGGCTTTTTTCATGTTTTCGCTAGCTTCATCAAAACCATACGTAAAGATAGCCACCATCCCTTTTACGTTACAACCTTGTTCGCGTAAGGCATCTACCGCTTTAATACTGCTACCACCGGTAGAAATCAGATCTTCGATCACCACCACGCTTTGATCCTTTTCAACAACGCCTTCCACCATATTGGTTAAGCCATGTTTTTTAGCTTCGCTACGAACATATACAAATGGTAAACCCATATCCTGTGCTATTAACGCACCCTGAGCTATACCGCCTGTGGCCACACCGGCAATCACATCCGGTTTCCCAAATTTTTCATTGATCACGTTAACATATTGCTGACGGATAAATGTTCTGATTTGCGGATAAGATAATGTTTTACGATTATCACAATAGATAGGCGATTTCCAACCGGATGCCCAGGTAAAAGGTTGTTCGGGCTGAAGTTTAATTGCTTTGATTTGTAATAAAAATTCGGCAACTTTATGCGCCGCATCATCAAATGGTGTCATTGTCATAGGGGGACAAAAATAACAGGATTAACACTACTAAACACATCAAATTATGAACATCACAATATATTATTTGTCGAAAAAAATCCTGATCCGGGAAATAAATCAAAGTGCAGAAAATCAATCATTTAAAAATCTGGATAATCTTAAGAAAAGCGAAATATTAGATGAGTTTGAGAAATTTGCCCACCAAAATGAGCAAACGTTATTAACTTTTGTAACCGAAAACCTGGAAAAAGGGCTCGAAAAATTAAAAAAAAAACTTTAAATACATATACGCAGCCGGGGGCTTGATCGAAAAAAATGATACCTGGCTGTTTATTTTCAGGCTGAAACGCTGGGACCTGCCCAAAGGAAAACTAGATCCGGGCGAAGGGCCTGAAGAAGCTGCCATCAGAGAGTGTGAAGAAGAGTGTGGTATCACTAAATTAACCATTACCAGTCACCTTGAACCTACCTACCACATTTATGAACATAAGGGAGGCTATGCCCTTAAAAAAACATTTTGGTATACCATGTCAACTCAGCATGAAGGCACTTTGGTGCCTCAGTTAGAGGAACATATTGAGCGGGTAGAATGGTTTAATAAGCCACAAATTAACGAAATTGTTCTATCAAACACTTATCCTGCCATTTTGCAGGTTATAAAAAATATCGCCTGATTTCTTTAGAATTAATCTAAACTTGTTTAGAATTTATTATATTTGTTTATAAGATATAAATTTTAACGAAATGGGAATTAAAAAAACATTGTTAGAAGATATTGCCAAAGAGCTCAACGTTTCCAAAACATTAGTATCGATGGTTATTAACGGTAAAGGAGATGCTTATGGCATTAGTAAAAAAACACAGGAAAAAGTGTTGGCCAAAGCCGGAGAAATGGAATACACTCCCAATGTTTTTGCCCGCGCCCTCAGAACAGGAAAAAGTCATTTGATAGGCTTGTTGGTAGCCGATATTTCGAACCCCTTTTATTCTAACATTGCCAAGCACGTTGAAAGAGAATTGGCATCCAAAGGCTATAATCTGATGATTTGCAGCACCGGAGAAAATGTAGACAGAGAAGAAAAACTAATCAGTTTATTTGCCGAACAACATATGATTGACGGATTGATTATAGCAACCACCAGTACGTCGGGAGAATTTTTTAAGAAAGAACGGTTGCGTAATTTTCCTATCGTTTTCATTGATCGCTATTTACCGGATATAGAATCTAATTATGTGGTAGCCAATAATTATCAGGGTTCATTTGAGTTAACAGATCTGTTAATTCACAAAGGCTGCAAAAACATATTGGCCTTAAATATTACACCTTCTCACATCAGTTCCTTAACCGAGCGGGTAAAGGGATACAAAGATGCTTTGGCAAAATATGCAATTCCATTTAAGGAAGATAACATATTGGAAATATCCTTTAATAATATTCAAAATGATGTGCGCGATAAATTATTAAGACGATTGAAACAAGGTCATAAAATAGATGCCATTTATACATTAAATAATCATATAGCTACCGCCTGTTTAAATGTATTTAATGAAATAGGATTTGATGCTAAAAAAGAAGGTGTTTATTTTGCTTCTTTTGATGATATCAGCTTGTTTGATTTTGTGAAACCTAATATCATTTCAGTGTCGCAACCATTAGAACAAATAGGTATTGAGGCCGCCAATCTTACACTTCAGTTGATCGATAACAAGGGGCATGATGCTCCTATGAAAAAAATCGTATTACCAACGTCTATTATTTCCAGAAATTAAGTGTTTTTTTAAAGTCATTATGGCGTGCCGGCGCAAAAAAGGCAGCGCCGTCGGTCCGCCAGCTGGCGGATACAATCTTTGCATCAAAAAAGATGCAAAGGATTTTCGCTGCAATCCCTCACGCACGTTTTCTCAAATACTGAAATAAAACTTATTATTTTACGTTTTATAGCGTGAAGGATTGAAGTGAAAATCCTTTTTGCCTGTCTCTTGCAAAAAGATTGAAACATTGGCGAGGATAAAGCGTAGCTTTTGACGAAGGCACCGAGCGTAGCTCAGCCTGACCCGCCAGCTGGCGGGACACGCCCAAATAATATTATTTATAGCCATAAATAACCTTCAAACTGTATTAACTTAAATAAAAAAACCTTTATATTAGCACCACTAAAAAAACACACTATGAACTACGATGTTATTGTTATAGGAAGTGGTCCGGGCGGTTATGTAACTGCAATCCGCGCTTCTCAATTAGGATTAAAAACAGCTATTATTGAAAAAGAAAGCCTGGGAGGTATTTGCCTTAACTGGGGCTGTATACCAACCAAAGCTTTATTAAAAAGTGCTCAGGTATTTGAATATTTAAATCATGCAAAAGATTACGGTATCAGTGCTGATAATATCAAAGCTGATTTCGGTGCAGTGATCAAACGCAGCCGTGATGTAGCAGAGGGGATGAGTAAAGGTATTCAGTTTTTGATGAAAAAAAATAAAATTGATGTCATTATGGGAACCGCTACCGTAAAGGCTGGCAAGAAGGTGGAAGTGAAATTAAATGACGGTAAAACAGAAACTCATGAAGCAAAACATGTAATTATTGCTACAGGAGCTCGTTCTCGTCAGTTACCAAACTTACCGCAGGATGGTAAAAAAATTATAGGGTATCGCGAAGCAATGAATTTACCAAAACAGCCAAAAACAATGGTAGTTGTGGGTTCAGGAGCTATTGGTGTTGAGTTCGCTTATTTTTATGCAACCATGGGAACTAAAGTAACCATTGTGGAGTTTATGCCAAACATAGTTCCGGTTGAAGATGAAGAAGTATCCAAACAATTGGAAAAATCTTTAAAGAAAATCGGTATCGATATTATGACAGAGGCCTCTGTTGAAAGTGTTGATACCAAAGGAGATATCAGCAAAGTAAATGTCAAAACCAAAACAGGAAATGTAGTGTTGGAAGCAGAGATCGTTTTATCGGCTGTTGGTATCGAGGCTAACATTACCGGCTTAGGATTAGAGGCATTGGGCATTAAAACCGATAAAGGTAAAATTGTAGTGGATCCATATTATGCTACTAACGTACCGGGCTATTATGCTATTGGTGATTGTGTTCCAGGTCAGGCATTAGCTCACGTGGCATCAGCAGAAGGTATTACCTGTGTTGAAAAAATTGCCGGAGTTCATACAGAACCAATTGATTATAATAACATTCCTGGTTGTACGTATTGTCAACCTGAAGTGGCATCTGTTGGTATGACAGAAAAACAAGCTAAAGAAAAAGGTTATACTTTAAAAATTGGTAAATTTCCATTCTCTGCATCCGGTAAAGCAAAAGCAGCCGGTGCTTCTGACGGGTTTATTAAATTAATTTTTGATGCTAAATACGGTGAAATCTTAGGAGCTCATATGATTGGGGCTAATGTTACGGAAATGATTGCCGAGATTGTAGCTATCCGTAAATTAGAAACAACAGGGCATGAATTAATTAAAACAATTCACCCACATCCAACCATGAGCGAAGCCATTATGGAAGCAGCTGCTGCGGCTTACGGTGAAGTGATTCATTTATAAAAGGTCATTCTGAACTTGTTTCAGAATCTCATAAAATAAAAACAAAAAGCCATTCTCATTGAGGATGGCTTTTTTTATTTAAATCATTTGTAAAAATGGAGAACTATTTAAAACTCTGCATATCGCAAAGTTTTTTATAGAAACCATTTAAGGCTAATAGTTCGTTATGGTTACCACGTTCGATAATGTCACCATTATTCATCACAATAATTTCATCGGCATTGGCAATTGTAGAGAGGCGATGCGCAATAACAATACTGGTGCGGTTTTTCATTAAATTGGTTAAAGCATCCTGTACCAATCGTTCGCTTTCAGTGTCCAGGGCGCTGGTGGCTTCATCTAAAATCAAGATCGGTGGATTTTTTAAGATCGCTCTGGCAATACTGATACGTTGACGCTGACCACCACTTAGTTTACCTCCACGGTCGCCAATATTAGTTTGATAACCGTTAGATTGTTTTAAAATAAATTCATGAGCATTGGCTACTTTCGCAGCTTCTACTACCTTTTCCTTGTCAAAGGTTTCCAATCCAAAGGTGATATTGTTTTCGATGGTATCGTTAAACAGAATACTTTCCTGAGTAACTACACCAATATGCTTTCGTAAACTTTCAATATCGATATTTCGGATAGAAATACCATCAATCTTAATATCTCCCAGATCCGTATCATAAAAGCGTGGGATCATATCGGCTAAAGTTGTTTTACCGCTTCCGCTTTGACCTACTAACGCAATGGTTTTTCCTTTTGGGATGGATAAATTTATATTCTTTAATACATAGCCGGTATCTCCCTTATGATAAGCAAAAGAAACATTATCAAACTCTATCTTGCTTGTAAAGTCTTCCATTTTTACAGCATTGGAACTATTTACAATTGGATTTTCGGCATTTAAAATTTTGTCGATGCGTTCTTCGGACGCCAGTCCTTTTTGAATATTATTATAAGCTAATGTAATTTGTTTAATAGGGGGCACGATTTGAGACGCAACGGCAAAGTATCCCAAAAATGCGGCTCCCGAAAGAACGCCCATGCCGTCAAACACCATGGTACCGCCTATATACAATATCAGTAATAAAACACCTAATACCACTGTTTCGCTAATAGGTGATGTAAGATCAGCACGACGGTATAACCCAATGGATATTTTATTGTAATCTTCATTTACTTTTTCAAATTTGTTTTGTACAAACCGCTCTCCCGTAAAGGCTTTGATCACTTTAAGAGCACCAAGGGTTTCTTCCATAATATTAAATAACTGTCCAAATACTTCCTTCCCTTTTGTAGAACGACGTTTTAAACTTTTACTCACTAAGGCCACTACCAAGCCTGCCACGGGTAGTAATAAAAACACATATAATGTCAAATAAGGACTAATAAAAATAAGTGTCGCCAGGGAAATAATAATGGTTAATGGCTCTCTGAAAATCAATTCCAGAGATTGCATGATTGACCATTCAATTTCAATCACATCAGTGGTCATACGGCTCATCATATCACCTTTACGTTCATCGCTAAAATAGGATAATGGCAACTCCAGTGATTTATGCATCATTTTATTTCTCAGATCTTTTACCACTCCGTTACGAATGGGGGCTAAAAAATACATGGCAAAATAACGGGAGGCATTTTTTAATAGAGTAGCCACAAATACGGTTACACAAATAAGCATTAAGGCATGAGCCTTGCCTTGTTCGATAATAATAAATGACATATGGTAATAGGCCCAATCGGTAATTCCTTTCATGGAAAGGCTAAGAGCCGGAATTCCCTGATTAACGATGGTTTGATAATCAGAAACGTCTTTTTTAAAGATCAGTTCTAAAAAAGGAATAGTTAAGGAGATTGAAAAAACAGAGAATACGGCAAATAAAATATTAAACAAAATGTTTAAACCTGTAAAACCTTTATAATCTTTAGTGTATTTAAGTACCGAAAACAGCTTCTTCATCAGGCGGCTAAATTACGAATAAATTATACTTTTTTCACGTATTATTACGTAAACAGTTTCTTATATTTGCCTAAAAACCAACCTTATGAACATTAAAAAGTATTTACCGCATTTCATTGCCATTGTTGTATTTGCCATTATTACACTCGTTCAGTTTAGTCCGTTGTTATCGGATAAAGTATTAGAACAAGGCGATATCGTGAGGTATAAAGGCATGAGCCAGGAAATGACTGATTTCAGGAAAGCTGAACATAGTGAAGCCTTATGGACTAACTCTATGTTTGGAGGGATGCCGGCTTATCAGGTATCTACTATTTATCCGGGTAATTGGTTGGGACATATCGATAAATTTTTTCATTTATACCTTCCTCATCCAAGCGGTTATATCTTCTTATGTTTTATTGGTTTTTTTATCTTACTGCTATGTCTGGAAGTTGATCCATGGTTAGCCATAGTCGGAGCTCTGGCCTATGGTTTCTCTTCTTATTTCTTTATTATTATTGAAGCTGGACATAACTCCAAAGCCAATGCCATTGGTTATCTGGCCCCATTGTTAGGAGGTATCATATTATTAATGCGGGGTAAATATTGGTTAGGATTTACAGTTACAACCCTGTTCATGGCAATGGAATTAAACGCCAATCACGTTCAGATCTCCTATTATGGATTTTTATTATTTGGTCTTGTTTTCTTAGCCTACTTTATTATTGCATTGAAACAAAAAAAGGTGAAACCGTTTTTTATTGGAGTGCTATTGTTCGTTGCGGCTTCTGCTTTAGGAGTGTTACCTAACTCCGGAAACTTATTGGCTACATACGAATACGGCAATTACACAACCCGTGGCAAAACCGAGTTGACCATGAATGCAGCCTTGCAAAGCAATAAAAATAATACAACATCCGGCTTGGATAAAGATTATGCTACTCAATGGAGTTATGGAATTGGGGAAACATTTACATTTTTGATTCCTAATTTCAAAGGAGGTGGCTCTGCGGCTATTGGCAGTGTAAATAGAGATGCGTTAAAAAGCGTGGATCCTCAAATGAGGGAGCAGGTTGCCGGTAGCAGCGCTTATTTTGGAGATCAGCCTTTTACCAGTGGTCCCGTATATATAGGAGCCATTGTTATGTTATTAGCCTTCCTGGGATTGCTGATCATCGATCATCCTTTAAAATGGGCCTTGTTTGCTGCCACACTATTATCGGTCATGCTGGCCTGGGGTAAACATTTTATGGGATTGACAAATATCTTTATGGATTATGTGCCCGGATACAATAAATTCAGAGCAGTATCCATGATTCTTGTTATTGCTGAGTTAACTATTCCATTGTTGGCCGTCTTGGCATTAGATAAATTCATTAAAGCCTCTGCTAAAAATGAACCTATTAAATTACCATTTACAGATAAAACAATCGACCTTAAAAAAGCACTGATTATTTCAGTAGCCGTTATTGGTGGGTTTTGTCTGATCAGCACTTTTTTACCAACTGTTACAAATTCCTTTATTCCGGATGGAGAAGAAACACAAATTGTTAACCAGTTTAAACAAAGTGGAGCTTCAGATGCTCAGATTGCTCAGTTTTTACCGGATTTTTTATCTAATATTCAAAAAGCAAGAGAAGCCATTTTTAAAGCCGACGCCCGTCGTTCTTTGATATTTGTAGGCTTAACCGCTATTTTCTTATTCTTATATCTTCAAAAGAAATTAAAACTTGAATTATTTTTAGTAGCACTAAGTATATTTTTAGTAGCCGATTTATGGCAAGTAGCTGCCAGATATATCGATAGCAAAAATTATGTTCCTAAAGCTCAATATGACGCTCCTCCGGCCAAATCGGCTGCGGATGAACGTATATTGGAAGATAAAAGTTTGGATTACCGTGTGTTGAATGTAGCCACCAATACATTTAATGATGCATCAACTTCTTATTATCATAAATCCATCGGAGGATACCACGGTGCTAAGCTGAAGAAATATCAGGAGATCATTGACTTTCATTTGGAAAAAGAAATTAATCAGTTTTATGATGGTTTAAATGCCGCAGTACAAAATGATTCGTTGATGCAGATACATATGGCAAAGTTGGGAGTATTAAATATGTTGAATACAAAATATGTGATCGTTCCTGCCAAAGATCAGGCCTTTGCCATTCCAAACCCACAAGCTAATGGTAATGCCTGGTTTGTAAAGAATATTAAAACAGTGGCTAATGCTGACTCTGAGATTGTGGCATTATATCATATCAATACCAAGCGGGAAGCAGTTATTCAGGAAAAAAACAAATCAGCTATTGCCAATACTTACAATGCCGATGGTAAAATTACGTTACAATCCTATAAACCAAATGATCTGATATACGAAACTGATAATAAGGATAAGGGCTTTGCCGTATTCTCGGAGATCTATTATCAGAAAGGCTGGAATGCTTATGTAGATGGGAATTTAATGCCTCATACCTGTGTGGATTACGTATTACGTGGTATGGAAATCCCTGCCGGTAAACATAAAGTAGAATTTAAGTTTGAACCACAGGTTTATAAAACCGGAAATAGTATTGCATTAATCGGATCCATTATTATTTTATTGGTTACAGCCGGCGGATTCTACTTTGCTTATAAAAAGAAAGAGATTGCATTTTAATAAACTCAAATTACCAATAAAAAGGTTCAGGTAAACACCTGAACCTTTTTTATATGACTAATGACTATTTAAAATTAGAACACTTCATCAATATCATTCCTTCGGATGATATCACTGCCAGGAGCATCGTCATCATCCCATTTGGTTGATTGCACAGTTTTAGTAGTTGGTTGTGCTAAAAAATCAGTGTTTTGGGCTATACCTGAGCTGGTAGTATTACTGGTATAAATATCAGATCCTTCGTTATAGTCAAGATCCGTGAACTTGGCAAACTGACCAATGAATTTTAACGGTACATCTACAATCGAGCCATGACGGTTTTTAGCAATAATGATCTCTGCTCTGTTTTTGGTTGGTTGATTGTTTTCATCCACTTCAATACCATAGTATTCCGGACGGTAAATAAACATCACCATATCCGCATCCTGCTCAATTGCACCCGACTCACGTAAATCGCTTAACTGAGGTCGTTTGCTGCCACCCGGTCTGTTCTCTACCTGACGGCTTAACTGAGACAGGGCAATAATAGGAATTTCCAATTCTTTGGCCAGCGACTTTAAACCACGCGAAATTTGTGAAATTTCCTGCTCACGATTTCCTTTACTATCCGGTCCTCCGCTCATCAACTGCAGGTAATCAATAATAATCAGAGAGATGTTTTGTTGTTCTTTTAAACGACGTGCTTTCGCTCTTAATTCGAAAATGGATAGGGCAGGGGTATCATCAATGTAAAGAGGAGCAACCGATAGTTTTTTAATACGCTCATTTAACTGAACAAACTCATGGTTATCTAAATTTCCTTTTAAGATCTTATCCTGATTGATCTCTGTTTCTGAGGAGATCAAACGTTTTACTAACTGCAATGACGACATCTCTAATGAGAAAATGGCCACCGCTTTATTAAACTCAACTGCTGCATTTTTGGCCATGGTAACAACAAACGCTGTTTTACCCATACCAGGACGAGCTGCCAGGATCAATAGATCGGATTTTTGCCATCCGCCGGTGATTCTGTCTAAAGCTGTAAAACCTGAAGGAACGCCCAATAAACCATCTGTTTGTGCAGCAGCCATTTCAATTTCAGTAATAGCTTGTGCAATCAAGGATGTCATCCCGGCGTGCTGTTTACGAACGTTAGAATCCAGGATCTCAAAAATATGCTGGGTTGTGGCATCCAATAATTCAAATACATCGGTACTGTCT
>JACQAK010000072.1 GCA_016194985.1 Bacteroidota bacterium | reverse complement strand
TATCCAAAGAGTATAGAGCTCTCCAAACAAATTACAGCTCAGGAAGCAAAACTAAGTCCTATTCAAAAACAACAAATTGAAATCAGTGATTTAGTAGCGACTTTAATTGAACGCATTGCTTTTGAAGCACGTGAAAGCGAATATGTAGATGCTAAAAGCGGTGTATCTGCCCGTTTAACTATTTCGGCTTACGAAAATTTAGCAAGTACAGCCGAACGAAGAATGCTCATGAATGGCGAAGAGAAAACGGTTGCCCGTATAGGTGATTTAATAGGCGTGATTCCTGCTGTTAATGGTAAAATAGAATTAGTGTATGAAGGCGAACAGGAAGGTGCAGGCATTGTAGCTCACAACTTATTAGGAAAAGCTCTCCGAAACGAATTCACTGCTATTTTCCCCGACCCTACCAAACTTAAAAAAAGAAAAGAAACTAGTCCGTATCAACCTATTATTAATTGGTTTGGAGAAGGGAACGTGGTTGATTTAATACTTGCAGAAAATGATAACAGTTATAAAAAAGGCTTAGAAAGCATTCCAAGTTTAGGCGACTTAGTAGATACTTACACCGATAAATTAACCAAAAATCAAAAACTGGTGATGATGGAATTTGTATTATTTGGATTAGCAGAACACTCTTTAATTGGGAAAAATAATTTAGAGCGAGGTATTCAATTCAAAGATATACTGGGCTCCATGTTTTCCGAAAAAGATTTTTTTGGAGATCAAACCAATAATTAAAAAACACCAATATGATTTGGTGATCTATAAATTTTGTAAATAAATATAAGATGTGTCATCCCCATAAATCATTGTCAATTTATTCGTTTTATTTTGTGTAATTTTACATATCCATCATCACAATTATAGATTAGACTGAATTTTACACTAATAAAAATTTGATAACAAAAGCGGTAAATTGTAACATCAAATGCATTAGGGCAAAAAAAATTAAGCCAAACATTTAACAAAACGATTTCAATTTATACTATTAAAAAGGCTCCAATGAAATCAAGCGCAAACAATTTTTGGAAATTTGACAGCAATTATTGGTTAAAAGAACTTAACAGCAATCCTAATGGCTTAAGTCAAAAAACAGTTGATGAACTCTTATTAAAGTCGGGGATGATTAGGAAAGGAAAATCTTCCTTTCAAAAAGATGTGATCCTTTTTATAGGCCAGTTCAAAAGCCCCTTAATGTTATTATTAATCGGAGCCGTTATATTATCTGCTTTTTTAGGCGATACGTCTGATGTATTCATCATTCTCTTTATTGTTCTGTCTACAGGATTATTAAGTTTTTTTCAGGAGAGAAACGCCGGTAAAGTCGTTGAAAAGCTACAATCATTGATCGCTTTAAAAAGCACGGTACTAAGAGATGGCAAGGCACAGGAAATAATCGCTTCGCACATTGTGCAGGGTGATATTTTACTATTTAAAGCCGGCGATATGATCCCTGCCGATTGTTTATTAATGGAAGCCAATGAGCTACACGCCAACGAAGCCAGCTTAACCGGAGAATCTTACCCTGTGCGTAAAGACATCGGATCTATTGATGAACAAACAGTATTAGCCAGGCGTACAAACTGCCTTTGGGAAGGAACCAATATTGTAAGCGGTACCGCCAAAGCTATTGTGATTGCTACCGGTAATGATACGATTTTTGGAAGCATTGTTACAAGCGCCACTACTACCATCGAAAGCACCTTTGAAAAAGGCATCAAGGATTTCGGATTCTTTTTAATGAAAATAACCCTCATTCTCTCCGTATTTATTTTAGTGGTCAATTTATTAAACCACAAGAGTGTTGTCGACTCTGCTTTATTTGCCTTAGCCCTGGCAGTTGGTATGGCTCCAGAGCTATTACCCGCTATCACAACCATTGCCATGAGCGCCGGCGCTAAGCGTATGCTCGAGAAAAAAGTGATCGTCAAAAAATTATCTTCCATTCAAAACTTAGGGGAAGTAAATCTATTATGTACAGATAAAACAGGCACCATCACCGAGGGAGCCATTGTTGTAGATAGTATAGTGGATAGTTCAGGACAAGAGAGTAATGATATAAAAACATTGGCCTTTTGGAATGCATCGTTCGAAACAGGGTATTCAAATCCAATTGATGAAGCACTAAAAAAACTCGCCCTAAAAGAAACCGTATTACCCACCAAAATTGGAGAAATACCTTACGATTTTATTCGAAAACGATTAAGCATTGCGGTAAATACCGGAACCGAAAAAATAATCATCAATAACATTAGCAAGGAAGATGAAACAGATATGGTATTTGCAGGATTTGTTTTACTTCAGGATCCCGTAAAATCAGGGATTATAGATACCATCCATAACTTAAAACAATTACAGGTTGATTTAAAAATCATTACCGGCGATAATAAAAATGTAGCACAGTCTATTGGCCTTAAAATTGGGATAGAACATCCTGTAGTAATGACGGGAAAAGAATTATTGGATATGAGTCCGGAAGCCCTCATTTTAAAAGCTAAAGACGTGCATATTTTTGCAGAGGTTGAACCGCAACAAAAAGAACGGATCATTCTGGCTCTTCGTAAATCCTTTACAGTAGCTTATATGGGTGATGGCATCAATGATGTATCAGCTATCAATGCAGCTGATATTGGCATATCAGTAGAAAATGCCGTAGATGTGGCAAGAGAGGCTGCTGATTTTGTATTGATGGAAAAAGACTTATCCGTTCTATTGGATGGCATTAAAGAAGGAAGAAAAACATTTGCCAATACCTTAAAATACATTTTCATTAACACAGGCTCTACATTTGGCAATATGTTCAGTGTTGCTGTGGCCTCTTTATTACTTCCTTTCCTGCCCATGCTTCCAAAGCAATTATTATTAACTAATTTTATCACGGATTTCCCTTATTTAACTATTGCATCCGATAATGTTGACGAAGAACAATTAAACAGGCCAGGTAAATGGGACTTAAAATTTATTCGGAATTACATGATAATTTTTGGAATACACAGTTCTCTGTTTGATATCATCTCTTTTATAACCTTACTCTATGTATTAAAAGTAAAAGAATCGGCCTTTCAAACAGGCTGGTTCATTGAATCCATTTTAACGGAATTATTCATTTTATTCATTATCCGAACGCACAAAAACTTCTTTAAAAGCAAGCCTGGTAAATACCTTTTCCTCTTAAGTTTATTAGGATTAATAATGACAGTTGGCTTGCCATATACATCATTAGCAACAGATGTGGGATTGGTGCCTTTGCCAATGTTTAATTTAGGAATAATGCTGTTGATTGTATTAAGCTATATCATAACAGCCGACTTACTTAAAGTATGGTTCTTTAAGAAATACAGAAGCAGTTAAAAAACGGGATTAATTCTCGGAACCAACACCTGTATTAAATTTCTCAAGCTTTTTAAATACGCTTAATAAGCAAGCCGAAGAGCTGCTATTGTAATATTCTAACTGAATATTTAAGGTTGTTGCATTTTTAGGATTAGGATCCGCTAAATATTTATCAAGAGCTTCAAATAAAGGATTATAAAATTCGATAGAATTTTCAGGTATAGAACGTCCTGAAATGTTTAATTCACCTTTTGTTAAATCAAATTTAATAGTTGGTGTATTGGCTGTAGCATCTATTGAATATTTTTCCATCTGTAGTTTCTCTTAATTAAACATGCTAACCCCTTTATCTGGTGGTTACAGCGTAAATTTAAGGCTTTTTTGGCAGTAAAAAACAAAATACTCGTGAAACATTAAAACGAACATGTAAAAAGCTAGTTTAGCTGAGCGAATAATGTTGTCAGTTCTTCTTCCGTTAGATCACGCCATTCGCCAATTTTAAGCTTATCCAGCCTGATATTCATCACACGTATTCGCTGAAGTTTAATTACCTGGTAATCAAACGCATTACACATCCGACGAATCTGCCTGTTCAAACCCTGGGTTAAGGTAATTCTGAATATACGTTTCGAATTGGGCTCTCTGGAAACAACACAAGGCTTGGTTTTCACCCCCTGAATCTCTATGCCTTCCGAAATCTCTTTCAAAAAAGCAGTTCTTACCGGCAAATTCAATGTAACAATATATTCCTTTTCGTGTTCAAACTTAGAATTCCCTATTTTATTGATGATCTCGCCATGATTGGTCAATTATTTTCTATTTTCTCAGACGTACATTCAATACCTCTGGGTTTATTATATGCTATGTAAGTTGGAATAAACTCTTTTTTCTTCAATTCCTCACCGTCAATCAGGATCACATCCCCTTCTTTGATTTTAGTGCTGAATGTGGCTACTTTGCCATTTACCAAAACCCGTTTGGCATCCACCAGATCATAGGCCTTACGTCTGGATGTATAACCTGAATGCCCAATGTATTTATCTACCTTCATGATCTATGTATTAAAAAAAATGCCTGCGAAATTAGTTTCGCAGGCACAAAGGTAATGTATTATCCTCATTTAATTTTGCTTAATGATTTTACCCTCATATATAAAATCATTGGCTTTTAATTTATAAAAATAAACTCCGGCAGGTATTTTATTTCCCCCATTATCATTGGCTTTCCAATCCCAATTATGAATACCTTCCGGCTGTTTTCCGATATTTTGTTTAATGATTTGCTTGCCAAGCAGATCATATATTTCAACACTCACGGTAGCCGTTTCGTTAATAGAATACTGTATGGTCACTAAATCGCTAAACGGATTAGGAAATGTTCTGGATTGCAGCTCAAATTTTTCATCGTCGATATCTTTAATACCAGTATTTAAAAGAGGATCTCCATCCATAATACCTTGTACATCAATCAGCTCATCTCCGGGCTGATAATACATATACATCATCCCATCAAATAACATTTCATCCGTGGTACCTGTATTTGAATACACCGTAATAGGTGGATCATTAGGATTATTAGGATTATTGGAAGTATTATCATATACATGTTTTGAGTATAACCGGTAACCGTTAGGAATCTTTACCAATTTCTTAAACGTATAATAATCCTGCCATTCAAAATTCCACTTCTTGATTTTTACTAATTTAATAGTATCAATACCCGGTTTAACCGCATAATAAACAATAGTTTGACATAATAAATGAGAATGTGGCATTACCGCAAAGGCAGACAGCGACACCGGCAATGTTCCTGATGTAGGATAGTATGCCGAAAAAGAAGAAACTGTATTTGGAGGAATAGCCATAGACCAGTTTTGAAGAGGGGTGGCTGTATAAATCTGACGAACGCCAGTGGTGCCAATCGGATAAAAGTATAAACGGATCTTTGTACTGTCTACTTCGCCTGCACTTCCTTCCGGATAATGCAACTGAATAATGATTTTTGATCCGGCTTTTAATGTGATTCCGGCTTTTAATGGTGCCTGACCAGGAAAAATCACAGCTCCCGAACCTGGCGCATAAGTTCCTATGCCCACATTTCCGGGAATATTATAACAATTACCGGATAAATCGCTGGTGTATGTCCCTGTCGAATCTACCGTAATAACCGCATGATGCACAATAGGTTTATTTCCAGGCACCACTTCAAATGCCCGGATGATTCTGTTTTGAGTTAACCCTGTTGGTAACGAAAAACAATAATACTTATCGGAAGTTGTAGCCGTACTGGTAAACTGCCCAATACTTAGCGTCAGATCAGCATTTCCGGCTAATTGATAACCCGTAGGATATACCGGCGCTTGTGGAGCCAGTGTTGTATCACCTTTAAGAGCGCCCCCCGCAATCCAATCCAGGATCAATTGCTTTTCAGAACTGGTAATGATTCGTTCGTGTTGAAATCTGGTATAAGCTGTATCTGCATTCCAGGGTGGCATAACGCCGGTGGTTAAATCATTATCAATAGAACTGGCATAACCAACCGTTTGCGCATAATTCATAAAAGGCCTTGTTGAAGCACCGGAATGGTGGCAGCTTGTGCAACGGGCATAAAAAATGCCGGCCACATCTTTATAGGTTACCTGAGCCGAAACGGCACTGAATAGTAAACCCGATAATAAAGTAAATAGTTGTTTTTTCATTCGGCTTATGTTTTGTTATATAAACATAAGCATTTTTTTTTACTTTTTCTTATTCTTTTTACCCTTGTATAATTGCTGTTCCTTCTCCGCGTCGGCTATTAACTTTTTCCAGTTATCATTCACATCTTCGGTTAAGGCCAGTGTTTCCGAGTAATCTGCCTTATCCACTTCCAGAACCGTAATTTTTTTATCCATAAATTGTTCTATCTCCTCCAGTATTGGCTTTTCTTCGGGGCTACAAAAAGATACCGCCACACCTTTATTATTTCCACGCCCTGTTCGCCCTACTCTATGCACATAATTTTCTGCCACATCCGGCAAATCATAATTCACTACATAATCCACATTAGCAATATCCACACCGCGGGCGCTGATATCCGTAGCTATTAATAATTTAAAATCACCGTTTTTATAGCCGGTCATAACTTCCAAACGGCTGTCCTGATCTTTACCACCATGCATCGTTTGGCTTTTAATCCCTACCCGATTCATGGCTTCAAATACACGCTCTGCTCTTACTTTGGTTCTAACAAATACTAATATTCTGCTTTCCGGATTTTCATTCACAATGCGTTCTAGAAAAAATCGTTTATCGTCCATGCTCACAAACATCACCGAGTGTGTCACATTTTTCGATACAGGATCTTTAGGAGAGATTTGAATACGGATGGCATTACGTACCAACGAATAAGCCAGCTTCTTAATTTTTTCGTTAATGGTTGCCGAGAAAAATAAAGTTTGGCGATGGCGAGGTAAATATTTTATTAAATCTTCAATATCTTTATAAAAGCCCAGATCCAGCATTAAATCCGCTTCATCCAATACCAATACTTTTATATCTCTTAATTTTAAATGTCCCTGATTAACCAAATCAAATACCCGCCCTGGTGTGGCAATCACAATATCCACCCCCTGACGTAACTGTTCAATTTGCGGATCCTGATCTACACCCCCAAAAACACCAAGAGTTGTTACATCGGTATATTTTGCCAGTTTATCAAATACTTCGGTAATCTGAATGGCCAACTCATGTGTAGGAACCATTACAATAGCCTGCACACCCCGCCCTACTCCTGCTTTCTCAATTAAATGAATAATAGGAATAGCAAAGGCCGCTGTTTTACCGGTACCTGTTTGGGCAATTGCCAAAACATCTTCACCGTTTAATATATTGGGAATGGCTTTAAACTGTATATCTGTGGGGCGTTTAAAACCCAGCTCCTGCAGACTTTGTTTTAACTCAGGAATAATAGGATACTCTTCATACTTCATGGGATAAAGGTAACATAATTCGCTTTATGAAAGTTAAGTCCTTTATACGATCCTGTCTAAATAAAACAGCAGTAAATCGTATTGCGAACGGTATTCCCGCTCATACCCTGCCGTATCATAGTCTTTAGGGTTGGCGTAAGTTAAATTCTCAAAAGCATTCAGCAGGTGCGCTAAATTATCGGCTGCCATTTTTTTAGCAAATACCTCTTTGTTGCTTTCCAGTAAGCGGTAAATATCCAAAGCTGATTTATGAATAGAGCTATTTTTATAGTTTTTGATTTCGAGAATCACATCATTGATATGCATAATCAAAGTTAATCATTTTTATTAGTTGGGCGAGCCGGCGCAAAGAGATCGGGCGCCGTCGGGCTGTCGCTAAAATCTTTTGCCGAACTTCGAGAGCCTCAGTTTCCGGCAAAAGGATTTCCGCTTGCATCCCTCTCGCGGGTAAATATCCTTCAAAAATTTTATTGCGTGAAGGATTGAGGCTTTGTTTGAGCTCTTTTTATTTGTCCAGAAGGGCAAAAAAAAAGCGAGTGCCGAAAGCCTGACGACGCCTGTTCTTGCGCCGGCACGCCCAAAATAAAAAATTACTAAAAAAACAGTACATTTAAATTCTAAAATTACAGCTATGAAACAAGTTATCGTATCAGAACATGCGCCAAAACCAATTGGGCCATACAGCCATGCCAATTTAGTTCCCGCTTCGGGCAATATGTTGTTTGTATCCGGGCAGGTAGCCAAGGATGCTAAAACCGGGGAATTGGTTTTAAGCGATATTAAAAGTGAAACCAAAAAAGTAATGGAAAATGTAAAAGCCATTTTACATGATGCCGATATGGATTTAACCAATGTGGTAAAAACAACCATCTTTATGAAGAACATGGATGATTTTGCCGCTATGAATGAAGTATATGGTTCGTTTTTCTCCGGAAACTTTCCGGCACGCGAAACCGTTCAGGTAGTAAGATTACCCCTGGATGTGAATGTGGAGATCTCGGTGATTGCCGTGAAGTAATAAAGCCTGTTTTGTGATTAGGGCGTTTCCGCCAAGAGGGCGGATCGGGCGGTCGCTTCTCACGCCTTGGCGTGACTATCGCAGTATTCTCTTAAATATAATGTTTTGACGGTCCTACGTGTCACTTCCATCGTTATGGAATTTAAACACTGTTTTTCAGTTATTCTTTTGTTACTTTTTTTCATAGAAAGTAAGTAACAAAACATTCTACTGGAACAAATAAAGTTTAATTCCTTTTCTTTTTTCTTGTATAAAAAAGAAACAATCTTGTCTATCCCTAATACAGGTATCATAATACTTATGGAGTTTGACATGCGTTAGGGATAGAGGCATTGTTTGAGCTCTTTTTAGTTGCGCTGAAAGCCGACTGAAAAAGCGAGTGCCGAAAGCCCGGTCCGCCCCCTTCCGGCGGAAACGCCCTGATAATAAAATAAACCACATTCTTTAACAACCATATATTTAAAACGTTAAAAACGACGTTCGGTTTTTTTCCTTTTCAAAATTTTCCTAAATTCGAAATAACAAAACCCAACCCCAATGAAAAAGATATACTCTCGTTCTCTTTCAATTGTTACCCTTCTGCTTCTATTCGCCGTTCATTTCTCCGCAAATGCTCAGGCATACCGCAAAGGTTCTTTCCTGATAAGCATTTCCGAAGGCTCTACACTGGCCAATTACAGTACTAAAGACATCAGCGGCAAAACACCGGTACTTATTCACAGAGAATGCTTACCCGGTGTAAGAGACCCATTAATGATTGAATATGCCGTGGCAAACCGCTGGGGCATTGGTTTAAGCTCAGGAACAGATGTGTTCAATGTAAATCCTTCTTCCTATTATGGCTTCTCCACCAGTAATAATCAGGTAAAAGTATCTACCTCCGAATTTACATTTGATATCAATTACCATGTGTTCGTAAACAAAAGACTGGATCTCTCTGTCTTTGCCTCTACCGGCCTTTTTTCCATCGCCATCAAAGGGCATGATAATGACAACTACTACAATCACAGCTCCAATGGAACCATTGTAAGATATGGCACCCGCGCCAGATATTATTTCTGGAAACGCTTAGGTGCTATTGGCATGATCAGTTCCTATATTGCCAATTGTTCTCCAAAAGAGGTGAAAGGAAATACCGAAGCCAAAAGCTATTCTACCTCCATCAACGGAATGGCCATCGAAATGGGATTGTGCTATCGCCTTTTAAGATAATCGGCATTATTTGTCAGATAGAATAGAACACTGATGACGCAGATCTCACCACGGCGTGATGATTGGTATGATTTTTAACAAACCTTTTTATCATTTTCAATCTTAAATAATCTGCAGTATCTGCGTGCCATTTTTTCTTTAGCTATACCTAAAGCGACAAAAAAATTAAACCTGCTTATAAAACTCAAACAGATCGATCGCCTGTTTGGCTTCTTTTACATCATGTACTCTCAAAATTTTGGCACCATTTTGCAGGGCAATGGTATTGAGTACCGTGGTACCGTTTAAGGCTGTTACCGGCGAGGTATGAATCACTTTATTGATCATCGACTTTCGGGAAAGACCTGCCAGAACAGGGAATCCAAAAGTTGTAAACTCCTCCAGATGTTTCAGTAGTTCATAATTATGCTCAACGGTTTTTCCAAAACCAAAGCCCACATCAATCATTAACTTATCCAAACCCTTTGAGTGGCAGAAGTCGATCTTGCGTTTATAAAACTCCATTAACTCAGTTACCACATTATCGTAGGTAGGATTTAACTGCATGTTTTGCGGTGTACCCTGCATGTGCATTAATACATAAGCAATCTGATGTTTGGCCACCACATCAATCATATCACGATCGATCTCGCCACCCGAAATATCATTAATGATATCAGCACCCAAACTAATGGCAAAATCAGCCACTTCCGATAAATACGTATCAACCGAGATCAACATCCTGGGAAATTCCCTTCTCAGTTTAATCAGCGGTTCCTTTAATCGCACAATCTCGTCTTTAACCGTTACCGACATTGCCTTTGGGCGGGATGATGCCGCACCTATATCAATAATGGTAGCCCCTTCCTGAATTTTCATTTCAGCATCCTTAATGATATCCGAAACCGAAGAGAATTTTCCCCCGTCGTAAAAACTATCGGGCGTAATATTTATAATGGCCATCACCTGAGCTTTTTCGAAACTCAATTGTTTACCATTTGTTAAATACGTTTTGTACATTATTTATAAATTAGCGCTTCTAAGATATGAATAATACATCGCAACAATACGATACGGCCATAAAATTATGCAAAGACCTTTTTTTGAAGAAAATGAAGGATTATGGCACGGCATGGCGCAACCTGCGTCCAACCTCTTTAACCGACCAGATCTTTATCAAAGCCCAACGCATTAAAAGCATTGAAGAAAAAGGCACACAGAAGGTGGTAGACGATATTACCGGCGAATATATTGGCATTATTAACTACTGCATCATTTCATTAATTCAGTTAGAATTAAAAGACGATCCCCGATTAGAATTACCATACGAAGAAGTAGAGCAATTATATAATAAATACGCCACGCAAACCAAGCAGCTGATGGAAGATAAAAACCATGATTACGGCGAGGCCTGGAGAGATATGCGCATGAGCTCTTTAACGGATCTGATCTTAATGAAAATTTTCAGAGTCAAACAAATTGAGGATAATAAAGGACAAACCATTGTAAGTGAAGGCGTAGATGCCAATTACATGGATATGCTGAATTACTCGGTATTTGCTTTGATTAAGCTGAAGGGGTAAATACACCTTTAAAATTTAGCGCATTTTTTAAAGAGAGGCAAAACCAAATAAACAATAATTAACTGCATATACTATTAAGTTGCCATCACTGCTTTTACGTACTCATATCCTGCTTATTAAAAGATGCATTGCAAAAGGCTTATGGAAATCTATTACAGTATTGTTTTAAAAATAAATTGAAAATATTTATTTGAAATTTAGACTACCTTTTTAAATAATTTATCTTTTAAAATTAGTATTTTAGTTGTCTTAATTTACTCTAAATTAATTCATTATGAAAGAAAAAGGATTTTTCGCTTATGGTTCTTCTCCGTCTTCAAGTGGAGAGTCCATTGAAGATGCCATTAAATTAATCAATGACAGTTGTGAGGTTGACCTTTCTTCATGGA
>JACQAK010000086.1 GCA_016194985.1 Bacteroidota bacterium | reverse complement strand
CCGGCCACTATCATGATAGGCCACATTAACAGATAAACCGTTATTACGAAATGCATAATCAGTGAACAAGGGCTCTTTATGGCAGGAAGCGCATTTTTGAACAAACAGGTCATATCCGGATTGTTCCTGAGTTGTAAAAGCATCCTTGCCTTTTTTCACCATATCATATTTGCTGTTATATGAATACATAGTTCCCATAAATTGAGCAATGGCTTTAAAGATTCGTTGAGAATTCACCTGATCGTCTCCAAAAGCATTGGTAAATAGTTGTTTGTATTTTCCGCTGGCCGATAGTTTGGCTACTACATTGGTCATGGTTTCATCCATTTCTACGGGGTTGGTAATAGGAGCCAGAGGCATCACTTCAATATTTATGATCCCTCCATCGTGCATAAAATAAGGATTCCAGTTTAAATTTTGAAGTGCCGGTGCGTTTCTGATACCCAGCAAGCCATTGATACCGTGGCTTACATCGTGACCCGAATGTGAAAATGCGGCAAATTGCTGATGACAGGAGCCACAGGCTACCGTATTATCCAACGATAAAACAGGATCATAAAACAAGGTACGTCCTAAGGTAAAACCGTCGGCGGTTAAGGGATTGTTGCTGTAATTATAAATGGGTGTGGGCCAGCCATCAGGAATAATTTCTTTGATTTCATCTTTTGCAATAATAGGCTTAATTTCAGGGTCAACAGAACATGATAATCCAAAAATGAGAGAGGCCGCTATTAAAAAAGCATTTTTCAAAACGAAGAGATAAAACTGTAAAAATAATTGACGTAAAATTACAATTTTAACCTTCAAAAAGCAAGTTACTCAACAAACCAGCCAATTAAACGGCGACGCAGTTTGCTACTGTAGGTTTGGGTTTGATAATCGGTGTAATTATTGGTCGCATTAATGCATTTGGCAAATTGTTTCACCCTGTATTTTACTTCTTCGCTTAATAAATCAAATAATTCAAAGGCCTCATCAAAATCGGCCGCATTATCTTTAATTCTTCCAAAATGGTCATCTAAAGATTGATCGAGCACAGTTTGCGGTTTTAATCCTTTACGTAAGCATTGTAAATAACGTTCGCGCACAATAAATGCCTCGGCTGATGAATTTAAGAAGCGGGCCTTGATATCATCCGGTAACTCGTAATCGTTCTCTAATTCATAATCCCACTCATCTTTATAGCGTTGTTCCAGGTATAGATGCGGAGCCACAAAAACATGTTTCCAGTCTATCGGAAACTGCCATAAATTAAAACGACGGGAGTTATTACCTAAATCAACAATATTAAATTTCTTTTTATGCGGAAGCACACGCGAACCACGACCAATCATCTGGTGATATAACGTTAGTGATTTGGTAGCTCTGTTTAAGATAATTGTTTCTACTTCCGGTTCATCAAAACCGGTGGTTAAAATACTTACCGAGCTTAAAATCCCATCTTTTGTATTTCTGAACCACTCCAGAGTTTCAGCCCTGTCGCGATCACTAAAGGTACTATCCAGATAGCGGATAGGATATCCTTTGGCTTTAAATGTATTATAAACAGCTATACTCGTTAAAATACCGGCATTAAAAATAAGGGTTTTGGTTCCTTTTCCAATTTCTTCATAGGCATCCAATAGCTTACCCTGCATCATGGCCTGCGTATACAACATTTCATGAGACCCTGTTGTAAACTCTCCATTATTACCAACTCTCAGGGTACTTAAATTCACATCATTGGAGTAGGTAACGCCTTCTGCCAAAAAACCCTGATCAATTAAGGATGCGATACTTTCACCTACGATGATCTCTTTATAGGTTTGATATAAAGGCAATTTTTTATTACTGCTTAAAGGAGTTGCTGTTACACCAAGAATATTAACGTTTTCGAAATAATGAAATATTTTCCGGAACGAATTGTAATGAGCCTCATCCACAATTACTAATCCGATGTCTTCTAAAAATTGTTCGTCTTCCTGTAAACGGTTGTTTAAAGTCTCTACCAAAGCAGTGAAACTCTGATAATCGCTTTGCTGAGTTAACGTTTTAACTTCCGTACGATGAGTAAGTATTAATACTTTGCGATTAAAGTGATTGATATATCGCTTTGCTATTTCTGAAAAGATGATGGTTTTACCACCGCCTGTAGGCAATTGAAATAATATATTCTCGTTAGGCTTTGCCTCTTTCAGCTTATTGAAAATAGTATTAACGGCCTCTTCCTGATAGGGGTATAATTGACGAGTCGATATGGTTTCTTCAGTTTCCAACGTTCAAAAAAATTAGCCTATAAACTTAGGATTTTTTTCGATTAAGCAGAGAAAAAGAATGAAAATATAAATAACGAGTTATTGACAATCAGTGAAAGACTATCTTATGATCGTAACGGTACCTTTATATAACTTGTCTTTCCCGTCGTTGAAAATATAAAAATAGGTTCCTGTTGGTACAAGATTCCCAAGATAAGTTCCTGCCCAGGAATTATCATAATTGGTAGCACTGTATATTTGCTTTCCGTAACGATTATAGATCTTGAGATTATTGTCGGGATATTTTCCAAGATTACCTATATAAAAAACATCATTATCACCATCATTATTAGGAGTGAAGGTATTGTAAAAAAATAGCTGATCACCATTAATAACCGTTACGGTAACATCATCTCCGGCATAGCAACCGTGCTGGTCAACCGAAAATAAACTGTAAACAGTAGTGGTGGTTGGCCAAACATCCGGTTGATTAGTCGTTAAATACTTTATATTATATTCAGGTTGCCACCAAAATGTGGTACCGCCTGTTCCATGCAAAGTAATGGTTTCACCTTCATTAATTGTTGTATCTGCTCCGGCATTTACATAAGGCGGAGTAAATGCAGTAACAGTTACCTGAGAAATATTATTAGGACATATACCATCCGATACCGTTAATGTATAAACAGTGGTTACGGACGGAGAAGCCAGTGGGTTAGTGGCTGAAGGGTTATCCAAACCAGAAGAAGGCGACCAGCTAAAATTATGATAGGTATTGTTATTATTGGGATCTCCAATGTGTATACCTCCTGATTGAGAATAGCAATAGCCGGTGTCTATGCCCGCACTGAATCTGAAAATTTTATCCAGGTTAATAAACATAGTACTGGAAACAATAGTGGTATCATAATCGGTTACCGTTAATGTATAGGTAATATCGGAAGTAATACCGGATGCAACAGGATTGGCTACCGTTGTTGAATTTAAAAAAGTACCGGGCTGCCATGAATACTTGTAGGGAGGGGTTCCTCCCGAAGCACTTGGTGTGCCCCCAATAGTCACACTTCCGTTTAAACACCCAACCACATTAGGTCCTGCATTAGCTGTTAATTGAGCAAAGCCGGTTTGTATTAAAATGAAGAATATACTTATATAAAAAAAGGACCTGTTCATTATCACAAATGTAAAAAAAGAAATGTAATAAACAGCCTATTTAGAGGTAAAGCCTAAAATTACCAGATCGAAAAATTATTATAGATCATGGCTTTTCCCCATTTTTCTTTCCCGAAATCCTTTTCCAGCTGAGCTTTCAATTCGGCCGATTTATAGGTTTTTTGTTTGGATTTTTTTGGTACCAGGGTTGTAATCTCCGGTTTTATCATTTCCACGCTTTTGGCAAAATAAATAACGCCTCCATCTTCGGTTGCCAAACCAAGAATAGCTCCCGGTAATCCTACAAAACTTTCAGGACCCACAGAGGCATTTACTTCCGAACAAAACCAGGCATAAATGCGGGTGCTATCATTGGCCTGCCAAATAGCTTTTCTACACTGGTAACCACAAATAGAACGTTTACTATCGGTTACTTTCCACTTAAAGTGCCTAACCGAATCAGCCACTAAAAACAATTCGCCCCAGATCTTCTTTTCCGTTAACCGGTAATTTGAATGAAAATTTTGGTACACCACATTTTTGGATGTTGCCCAACTCATCCGTTCGGCCAAATCACTTTCCTGAGGTTTAAACACCGCAAGCGAATCATTAAAGTAGAGTTCAAACATATCTATTTTGTTTTTATCCTCTTCTTTCAACCATTCTTTCACATCGCCGTTGTATTTAAATTTCTTGTATAAATTCGTTTTGCGTTCGTAGGTAATTTTGCCGAACGTAATTTGAGAAGAAGCGATATGCTGCATCCCCCAAATACAAACCATCATCAGTATCAATTGCTTAAAATTCATCTTCTTCTTTTGTTTTATTACTGTTAAACTTAAATGTTGCTTTTAATAAAAAATAGCGGGTAATGATATTGGTCTTGATATCCGTAATCACATTACTACTGATATCGCGATCTACACTAATATTTTGATTCAGCAGATCATAAGCATGTATACCAAGAATAAAGTTCTCTTTTTTGAAAAATGTTTTCGAGAATGAAGCGTTCCAAACCAGATAATTCACATTATAGCCATTACTACGTTTGCTGTTGATGGTATAATTGGCATCACTTTCCAATAGAAAGTTTTTAGGCAATTTAGCGCTGATATTGCCCGACAATCCCTGAGAAGAATAGGGGGTATTACTTTTATTATTTAAAGTAGAAAATGCCGAATTATAAGAATAATAGCCCGAGATTCCTGCATTGAATTTTTCTAAATTCAATCGGATATCCAAAGCCAGGCTACTTCGGATGTCCTGTGTTTTGTTTTCAAGCCCGTTAATAACAGTTTTTGTATCAGCATAAGATCCCCATAGATTGGGAGCCACTTCTAATTTTTTGGAGAAGAAAGGCATACTGGTACCAATATATCCATTCATATTATAATTACCATTCACATTAATAGCCTTTGCCAATGTTCTGCCAATACTATCATAAGCCGTAGAGGTAGAAATATCATTGTTAATGTAATTATAGGTTAAGCCCATCCAGGTATATTTTCCGCTCACTGATTTCCACGAATTGAAATTCAGATTCAGGCTATGCATAAAGGTTGGCAACAAATTAGGATTTCCGATATTGATAAAGTTGGGATTGGAATTATCTTTTACCGGCTGCAACTGGCTAATGGTAGGATTTTGAGAACTGGTGGTATATTTTATATCCAACATTTTGCTATCCGAAAACTTATAATGTAAAGTGGAAAAAGGCAGGATGTTGTTAAAATTTTGGGTAATCTGTTGGTTTTTAAAAATGTTATTGTTTTTCACATATACGTTACGTGCCTTGGTACCAATAGTGAAACGCATTTTTTTGACTTCGTAAATAAATTTTAAGCCCGCTCTGTTGATCTGCTTATCGTTCACAAAATTATTGGTCAACGAAGAATCCAATTGATTGTACTCGCCACCTATATTATTCAGTGCTTTTTTATTTTGTTTACTGTTGTAGTACATAAAGTCATACGACGCTTCTATTTTTATTTTTTTGGTGAGAGGCTCCACAAAAGAAACTCCCGCAATATGACTTTGGTTATCATTGATACCCTGCTTTTTCTGATTCACAGAAATCAGGAAATCACTGGAATCAGCATACGAGTAATTATCTGTTTTTAAAATCCCGTCCGAATTGGTTTCAGAAAATGTATTCCCGTAGGTTAACGTTAACAACCGGTCTTTCTTTTTAAAACGCTTTAATAATTTCAAATTATTGGTAATATCATAACCGTTACTTTTGCCGGTATTATTAATAGAAGTGTTACGGGTCTTCACAAAATCACTTCTTAAAAAATCCGTTTCATCCGAACTGGAGGAACTACTGTTCAATAATTTTATTTTGGAGTTAAAGAAAAAATCAGTTAAGGAATCGATGCGTTGTTCCAACCCAATATTAATAGCGTGCGCTTCGTTTTTCTGAAGTGTTTTCACCAGATTGGAGGATGTATAACTGGTATCCGTTAAAAAATACTGCGAGTTTTTGGTAGTTCTTGACGCTATTTCAGAACTGTTATAAGAATAGTTAATATTTAATTTAGTGTTTTTAGAGATCTTGTCGGTATAATAAAAACCGCTTTTAATAGTTTGTGGTATCCCTTGTGGTTGGCTGGTAGAATAACTCATGCTGACGCCACCATCTTCCATTTCTGTTCGGTCAAATTCATTATTTAAACCGTATTTATATACATCATTCCAACCAAAACTGGAATTAGGTGTATTACTTACCAAACCAAACACAGATACTTTGAGTTTCTTTTTAAAATAATTGCCTAAGGCTTCGCCTTCATAAAACTTCTGAAAATCGCTGGCACCGCTTACCTTGCCGAAATACCCCTTTTTAGCCTCATCTTTTAGTTTTAAATTCAATATTTTTTGAGTCTCTTCGCCTGTAGCAGAATTAGCCACATCATCACTTTTCTTTTCGTAAACCTGCACCGACTCAATAGAATTAGCACTTAAATTTTTAGTAGCAATCGTTGGATCCCCTCCAAAAAATTCATCGCCATCCACTAATACCTTATCAACGGCTTTTCCCTGTGAGGTAATTTTCCCGTCCTTATCAACTTTTAATCCCGGTAATTTTTTCAGGAGATCTTCCACCGTTGCATTGGCTTTTGTTTTAAAAGAATCGGCCGTATATACAAGAGTATCTCCTTTATAATACACCGGATCCTTAAATGCAAAAATCGTTACTTCATCCAAAGAAATATTTTTTGGCTGCAGAATGATTTTCCCAAAATCATATACCAGATTATGCTTATCACCAAAAATAAAATAACCCATATCGGCAAATTTTGTATGCGAAATAATAACCTGATACGTATCAATCGGTAAAGACTTAAGGTTAAAAAAACCATTCTCATCCGATCGGGTAAAATCAACCAGGGTCGAATCCATAAGTTTTACAGCCATAATGATGGCATTGGGTAGTGGCCCTTTTGTGGTGGTGTCCTGAATGTTTCCGGCCACAGATAGCTTCTGAGAATAAGAAGAGATGGCGGTTGATAATAAAAAACAGAGTAAGAATCTCTTCATATAGTGTTTGCTAGTGGCGTTTATAACTTGGGTTATAACGACGTTTTCGGCAAAGGACACAAAAAAAAATTAAGTAACATGTTAACAACATGTTAAAGTCATTTTTTACGAAATGAAAACTCATTCCTTTAACAATATTTAGTAAATCCCGAAGAGCTACTATTTAAGAGATTGCATTCTCACAACAAGATCTACCAAACGGCTGCTGTAACCAAATTCATTATCGTACCAACCGATAATTTTTACCAGATTACCTACCACGCTCGTAAAATCAGAATCAAATACAACAGAGTGCGCATTACCAACTACATCTACGGATACTAAAGGATCTTCAGAATATTCCAATATGCCTTTTAAATCACTTTCGGATGCTTTTTTAAAGGCCTCATTAATTTGTTCAACACTTGGATACTGAGTTAAAACACAGGTTATATCTGTTAGAGAACCATCAGGCACCGGTACACGCATACCGCAACCGCCTAACTTATCTTCCAGGTCGGGGAATATTTTACCTAAGGCTTTAGCAGCTCCTGTTGTAGTAGGAATGATACTTAAACCCGCCGCACGGGCTCTTCTCAAATCTTTATGAGGCGCATCATGCAAACGCTGATCGCCGGTGTAGGAGTGAACCGTTGTTACATAAGCTTCTTCAATGCCCCATTGTCTCAATACCTTAAGCATAGGAGACGCACAGTTAGTTGTGCACGACGCGTTCGAAATGATTACATCATCTGCATTTAAGATCTCATCATTCACACCCAATACAATGGTTTTAATAGTATCATCGGTGGCAGGTGCCGATAATATGACTTTTTTTGCTCCCGCCGTTAAATGTTTTGTTGCTAAAGCTCTGGTTAAAAAATGCCCGGTTGATTCGATCACGATATCGATATCCAATGATTTCCATGGTAAGCTCTCCGGATCTTTAGCGGCAAAGATCTTGATCTCTTTTCCGTTCACATAAATGTGGTCGTTATCATGTTTTATCTCTCCGTCAAATTTACCATGAACCGAATCATACTTTAGCAAATGTGCTAATGTTTTAGAATCCGTAATATCATTAATGGCAACTATATTAATATGTGGATTTGAGAAAGCAACTTTAAAGAATACTCTTCCAATTCTTCCAAATCCATTGATGGCTACATTTATTTTTTTCATAAGACGATCATTTTTAGGGTCATGTAAATTTACACAAATAACTATCGGTATGGGTTAATTTTTATCTTAAATAAGTGTAAAATTATAGGTTATATGGTGTGCTAATGTTTGTCACTTCGAGCGTAGTCGGGAAGCAATCTGTTTTAGTGTGAGATTGCTTCGCTATCGCTCGAACTAACATTGTTCCACCTATTTTATCCCGTTAAAATAAGTGTTAACCTCATTTTAGGATCAGCAAAGCACACTCTTAAAATAACTTACCTCTTTTTAAGTATATTTATACAGGATTATGCGTATTAAGCCGCTATATAGTTGTATCATGATACTCTCGTTACTGAAAGGCACTCCGATGGTAGCGCAGGCAACCACATGGCTCAAATTCGATCCTTGCTTCGGAGCATCAACACTATCAGGCGATAGCACCTATCAATTAACGCCAACCGACAGCATACATATTACCGGTTGTCGTTTTTATATTTCGGGTATCGAATTACTGGATCGCACCGGGTCACTTTGGAAAGACCCCGCTACGGCCCATCTGATGAATGCCTTTAACGAAAAAACTCTCTCAGTCCTTATTCCCGAAAATATACCTTACAACCGTATAAAATTTAATTTAGGAATCGATAGTACAACCAATGTATCCGGAGCTCTGGGCGGCGACCTCGATCCCACCAAAGGCATGTACTGGACATGGCAAAGCGGGTATATAAATTTTAAACTCGAGGGCAACAGCAACCGTTGTAAAACCCGTCACAACGAATTTCAGTTTCATTTGGGCGGTTACCAACATCCTTTCAATAATTTACAAACCGTATTTATAGAAGCTTTACCCAAACAACAGGTCCATATTCAAATCGATATCCATCAATTGATCAATCAGATTGATTTATCCCAACAACATCATATTATGTCGCCGGGGCAGGAAGCAATGGACTTTACGGAAAAGATCATACATTCATTGAAGATACAAAAGTGAAAAAGATCAAAATCATAAGCAGCCTGTTGATGGTGGTTCTTTGCGCATTTCAGATAACCAGAGAACCCTTATTTAAAGTGCCCGATAATTGGCCAAAACCAAAATATGATTTCGCCAAAAATCCTTTATCGCCCGCTAAAATTGAATTAGGCAGAATGCTATTTTACGACCCCGTATTATCCCGCAACAATCAAATCTCCTGTGCCAGTTGCCATTCACCATTTACCGCCTTTACTCATGTCGATCATGATCTCAGCCATGGAATCAATGATCGAATAGGTACCCGCAATTCACCCGCATTAATGAATCTCGCCTGGCATTCATCATTTATGTGGGACGGAGCTATTAACCATTTAGACATGCAGGCTTTGGCACCCATCAGCCATCCCGATGAAATGGGGGAGACCATAGAAACCGTTGTGGCCAAACTGCAACACTCAAAAACTTATCGATCCTTGTTTTACAACGCTTACAACGATAGCAATGCCACCGGCGAACATACATTAAAAGCCCTGTCGCAGTTTATGCTTACACTGGTAAGTGCCAATTCAAAATACGATAGCGTGATGCGAAAGCAGGCACACTTTAGCCCACAGGAAAAAAACGGCTATGCCTTGTTTCAAAAAAATTGCAACACCTGCCACACCGAACCCTTATTTACCAATTTGCAATTCGAAAATAATGGATTACCCGTAGATACAAGTCTCAACGATTATGGCAGAATGAAGATCACCCACAACAAACAGGACTCTCTTAAATTCAAGGTACCAACACTCCGTAATATTGAATTTTCTTACCCCTACATGCACGACGGACGATTCAAAACCATAGCAGCCGTATTAAAACATTATACCACGGGCGTAAAACAAAGTGCTACCTTATCTGTTCACTTACAACAACCTGTGCCATTGAGTTCAAACGAAAAAGTAGATTTAACGGCATTTTTGCTCACATTAACCGATAAACCATTTTTATTCGATCCCAGGCATAGCTTCCCAAAAAACAAATAACCTCATAAACACAAGCATTCACCTCGATTAATTTTCAGAAAGAAAGATTGGCATTAATTTTAATACACATTCATTAAACTAATTGATTATGAAAAAAATAATTTCCTCCGCTATACTGCTATCAGCAAGCCTGCTGGCAACCGCACAAATCAACCCTGCCATTAGCAGTTGGTTACAAAACACAACCGTCAAAGGGCGTCATTATGTTTCCGGAAATTCCACACCCATTACAGATACCTATACCGCTAATGTGCAAAGCGTTCAGTATTCAGGCAATTATGTATATGCCACCACACAAGGTATTCCCGCTTATGTCGTAGGACCATATTTGGATGGCAATCCCAATCAGGCCGGTAACCAAAATGCCATTTTTAAATTTCCCTTAAACCCCGTGCAAAATACCGGTACGCCCGTAGCAACCACAGGTGGCAACATAGGCGTATTTATTAATGGAGTAGCCATGTTCGATTACCGCGACGGCGTATCCTGGAAAAACTCTACCAATGCCTATGCCGGTGGCCCGTTGGGCGGAACAGGCGATGGGGTTTGGAACAGAGATGCCATACCCGCCGAAAAAGCAGGCTTCGATTGTTCCAAAGGACATCCCGCCGGAACCAATTACCATCACCATCAAAACCCCAGTGCCTTTAAACTAGATCTCAACGTTATTTCTACCATCTGTAATTTATATGATGCCGATGGCTTATATGCCATTGATAGCACGGTACATTCGCCCCTCATCGGTTTTGCCTACGACGGCTTTCCCGTGTATGGAGCCTATGGCTATAAAAACACAGATGGCACAGGCGGTATCGTTCGCATGAAATCAAGTTTCAGCTTAAGAAACATCACCGTAAGAAATACCTTATACACAAGTACCGTAACCGTTACATCCGGCCCGCCCGTAAACTCAACCTATCCCTTAGGAACATTTAAAGAAGACTATCAGTTCAACACCCCAACAACCTCCGATTATTTGGATATCCATAACGGGCGCTTTTGTGTAACACCCGAATACCCTAACGGCACCTATTGTTATTTTGCCACTGTGGATAGCCATTGGAATGCCGCTTACCCATACCTGGTAGGACCCACCTTTTATGGCACCAAAGTAGCCGCTAAAGTAACCTCCATTACCGAAACAGTTACAACCTACACACCATCCGTAGCCACAGGCATCTCATCGGTAAACGCAGATAACCTTAAAGTAAATGTATTCCCAAATCCCGCTACCGATTTAATTGCCGTGCAAATGAATGAACTCGTAAAAGAAAACTACGACATCACCCTGTACGACATCAACGGAAAAATAGTAGAAAAAAAGACCCTCTATCAGGGAAGCACCATTGTGTATTTTGATACCAAAACCCTTTACAGCGGTGTGTATTTCCTTAAAATGCAGATAGGCAATAAAGAGTTGAATAAAAAAATAATCATTGAAAAATAAGTGCTGATGTTTTAAAGTGTACGGGAAGGGCGCGTTCCTGCAAAAGGCAGGCAGGAACCGGGCTGTCACTTCAATCTTTTTGCAAAGAGCCATGCAAAAAGGATTTCCGTTTGCATCCCTCGCGCAAATTAATTTCAGACACAAAAGATGAATTTCAGCTTTAAGTAAAACCCGCGTGAAGGATAGAACGAAAATCCTTTTACGTAACGGCAGTGAAGTAAAAGATTGGAGTGATAGCCTGACGGCGCCTGTATCTTGCGCCGGCACGCCCAAAAAAATTACCACGCTTGTCCCTTTAACAGACTCGCAAAAAAAAATCAATAGAAGAACTAAAACCCACCGGCACGCCCTTACTTCACCTCAAACTCCAAAAACAAGTCCCCATTCAGGTAGCCCTGTAACCGATCCCCAATAACCACCGGGCCAACCCCTTCCGGCGTTCCCGTATAAATAAGATCACCCACTTTCAGCGTAACAAATTTCGATACATAAGCAATCACCCTATCAAAACTAAATAACAGGTCTTTGGTATGTCCCACCTGGCGCGATTGGCCGTTAACCTTCAGTTCAAAAGCAATCCCGTTCAAATCACCCAACTGAGATTTCGACACAAACCTACCCAAAGGCGCCGAACCATCAAACCCCTTGGCCTTTTCCCAGGGTAAGCCCTTGGCCTTACATTGCGCCTGCAGGTCCCTGGCCGTAAAATCAATACCCAAACCAATCTCCTCATAATACTTATGAGCAAACTGCTCCTCAATATGTTTTCCTACACGATTGATCTTGATGACTACTTCGATCTCATGATGCAGATCTTTCGTAAAATCCGGATAATAAAAAGCCTCCCCATCTTTCAGCAAAGCCGTATCAGGCTTCATAAAAAATACCGGCTCTGTTGGTACTTCACTTTTCATTTCCTTGGCGTGTTCGGCGTAATTACGTCCTATGCAAATAATTTTCATAACAATTTAATTTTTCTCAACACAGAGATTTAGAGTCACAGAGTTACACAAAGAGTTTTTGTATTACAATTATTTTCACAAAATGTTTTTAACCACCAATCAAAAATAAGCTCCGCGACCTCAATAACTCTGTTTCCCTGTGTTGAAAATCCAACCCAATACAATTTAACCAACCCATAAAAAAACTCTGCCAACTCAATAACTCTGTTTCCCTGTGTTGAAAACCCAAACCAATACAATTTAACCAACCCATAAAAAACTCCGCGAACTCAATAACTCTGTTTCTCTGTGTTGAAAATCCAACCCAATACGATTTAACCAACCCATAAAAAACTCCGCGAACTCAATAACTCTGTTTCTCTGTGTTGAAAATCCAACCCAATAC
>JACQAK010000082.1 GCA_016194985.1 Bacteroidota bacterium | reverse complement strand
TTATCCTGCTGTTTGGGGGATTGGTCAATTGTTTACAGGAAAGATGTCGGATTATTTCTGCAAAAAAAGTATGTTGTTTTGGGGAATGTTTTTACAAGGTATAGCACTATTATTGTTTGTATTTGCATCTTCCTTCACGCACTACATTATACTGGCTTCCATTCTCGGATGGGGAACAGCAATGGTATATCCAACATTCCTCGCTACAATTGCAGAAAATACAAATCCACACGACCGACCAAAAAGTTTAGGCGTATTCCGTTTATGGCGTGATATGGGTTATGCCATTGGAGCAATCCTTACAGGAATTATTGCAGATGCCTTTGGCATAAACGCATCTGTTGTTGTCATTGGCATTTTAACTGTGGCTTCTTCATTGATAATACAAAACAGAATGCGATGCAAAACTTCTTCTCCTAAACTTACAGATTGGATATTTAAAGGAAATAAAAAAAGCGAAAAACATGAAAACAACTATAACTCGTGCAGAATTGAAGCAACTGCTTGACAAAAACAACATCATGGTTATTGATGTAAGAAGTAAGGATGAATACAATGAAAAACACATTCCCTTTGCAGGAAACTTGCCCATAGAAATTATTGAGGCAGGAAATTTTATACCTGAACCGAGCAAAATAATTATTACAGCATGTGGTAAAGGTGGTGGTCGTTCTGAAAGAGCTGCAAAATACTTGAGAGAGAACTGTAACAATGAAGTGTACTTTTTAGAAGCGGGTACTTTTGGGTGGGTAGAAAATGAAAATTAATCTTTTAAATAAATGGCATAAAAATCTTATTCTAGTTGAAATTAACCCATTGGAAGAACTCACTAACGGTGTTGTGGATAGTGAAAAAGGTTGCGAACTCTGATAAAACAAAAAGGTCGGAAATTCCGACCTTTTTTAAGACCATCACAAATGACAAGCATTTTGAATATTACCCTTTTTAAATCATTGAAAACCAGTTATCTTATTAATTTCTTTATGGAAAGAACTGTAAAATTCGTGAATTTTCAATAAATCGCTTGCAAACTGAGCTGATTTTTCTACCTTCGCACCTGTAATTGATAGTTCTTTTTTGTTAACCATATTTTTGGGTTTTCGGTTCGAAAGATGTAAACGAGAGCCCGCAAACTATTTAAAATTAAAAAAGTCATTTAGATAAATCTAAATGACTTTTTTAATAATGAACAGTATCTTAAAAAACAGCTTTGTCATTACCAAAGCTGTTCAATAAAACTACTTTATTAGTTTGTTAAATGACTATCCAAAGCATCATCATTCATCGAGCTTTGGTTTTTAGGATCCGGACCATATGCGTTCTCGCCTTGCTCCCCGTCTGTACAAGCTAAAATTAAATTGTAAATTGGTATTAAAATAAACCACCCGCTTTTTCCAACATCGTGCATTCTTCTCACGCCCACTGCAATAGAAGGTAATAAAACTGCAAGGCTATAAAGCGAACCAATTAATTCAAACTTAATCAGAGCTCCTACCATTCCTAAAATAAAAGAAACGATCATGTTAAATAAAAAGAACATCCAATACTCTTTACGTCTAGCTCTACCGCTAAATGTTGCATAATTCTGCAATACTTTTAAATACCAATTCATAAATTATTTTTTAAAGGGTTAAGATATAAAGATAAAAAAAAATATGATTTTACAAAAACCCACTACTTTTTAATTCTAAATATTTATTAATGGTTTTTGTGGACAAATGTTCCGGTGCTGATTTGATAGCATGAATACCATGCATTCGTAGTTCTTTAACTATTTGCGATTTTTCTAAGGCATTTTTCTTCGCCATGGTCTTCTGATAAATTTCCAATACCGATGACGCAGGTGCTTTAGAATATGCGTCCAGTTCGGTATTCTCAAAAAACACAACAATCAAAACATGATATTTATTAATCATTTTCAAGACCTTGATATTTCGTTCCAAAGCATAAATACTATCAAAATTAGTATATAAAAAAATAAGACTCCGGTTACTGATTGTTTTTCTGACTGAAGAATATAAGGCTTCGTAATTGGCTTCCGAATAATCATATCTTTCTTTATATAATGAGTACATGATTTTTTTCAGATGAAGCCCTCCCCTATCTGCTTTTAATGTGGTATCGACTTTTTTTGAAAAAGAAATCAAACCGGCTTTATCCTGTTTTTTTAAAACAATATTAGAAAATGCCAGGGTCGAATTAATGGCGTAATCCACTAATGTTAAGCCATTAAATGGCATTTTCATGACTCTACTCTTGTCAATAATCGAATAAATTTGTTGAGAGCGCTCATCTTCATAGTGATTGACCATGAGTTTATTCAACGTACTTGTAGCCTTCCAATTGATATTCCTGGTATCATCACCATCCACATAATGCTTGATCTGATCAAACTCGTAGCTACGCCCTATTTTCTTATTAGTTTTATCTCCCTGAGTAAAAGAAGGATGTTTAAGAGCTGCCAGTTCCTGTTGTTTCATCAATATAACAGATGGATATACTGCCACACTTTTTTCAGCCGGTGTCGTTTCTTTTTTTACAGCCAATCCTAGTTTAGTTTGAATAAAGACATGAATATCGCCAAAAAAATATTCACCCCTGATTTTAGGAGACATATGATACGTAACAATTTCCGACTGTGCCTTACTGATGTTCATAGGAATAGAAAAATCTCTTTCATCAAACTGATAGGGAATTTCATCTATGATCTTGATAAATAATTTCAAATTACTAATATTCTCAAGGGTTAAGCTAACTTTGTTTTGATCTCCTAAAGAAAAAACAGATGCCATCTCTCGTTGAATTCTCATATTCGTAGTTTTAAATAATATAAAAATATCGACGCAAAGAATAATGGCGCAAGACAGAAGTAATACAACTGCCAGATAGTATACCGGATGGATTAGAAACGACAAAAAGAATAAAAAGATAATCCCTCCCAGGCAATAGAAAATACGATCTGTTAAATATAATTTTTTAAAAAGCGGCATTATCTGGGCACCTCTATGTTTTGAATAATTTCTTTTATGACATGTTCTACTGTAACACCCTCCATCTCCTTTTCGGGCGACAATATAATACGGTGATTTAATACAGGATAACAAACACTTTGGATATCGTCGGGCGAAACGAAATCTCGCCCGTGAATAGCAGCCATTGCTTTAGCTGTTTTCATAATAGCCATAGATGCTCGTGGCGAGGCTCCCATATATAAATTACCATTATTTCTGGTCTTATATACAATCGTAGCTATGTAATTCAATAATTCGTCCTTAATATGAATTTTTTCAATAATTTTTAAACTCTTACCTATAGCATCTGGTGTCATTACATGATTGATCTTTTGCGTGTCTTTTTGATTAAAATCGTTTTGAAAACGCTTTAAAATATCAATTTCATTTTTCAAATCCGGATAATTTACTTTTAGCTTAAATAAAAAACGGTCTAACTGTGCTTCCGGCAATTTATAGGTTCCTTCCTGATCTATTGGATTTTGCGTTGCAATAACAAAAAACGGTGTTCCCAATTCATACGATATTCCATCAACAGTTACCTGCTTTTCCTCCATGGCCTCAAACAATGCCGCCTGTGTTTTTGCAGGAGATCTATTGATCTCATCAATTAAAATCAAATTAGAAAAAACCGGCCCTTTTTTAAAGGTAAACTCCGACTTTTGTAAATTAAAAACAGTAACGCCTATGAGATCAGAAGGCATCAAATCGGGTGTAAATTGAATGCGCTTAAAATCAATATGAAAGCACTGGGATATCAACTTGGCTATTAATGTTTTTGCCACCCCCGGAGCCCCTTCCATTAAAACATGTCCACCTGTGAACATTCCTGCCAGAAGTAATTTAATAACATCATCGTTTCCTACGATGACTTTCTGGATTTCGTTTTTAGTCTTTTCATAAATGTCTTTTATATAGTTAACCTCCTGATTCACTTCAAAGTCTTTTAATACACTCTCCCGAAGAATCTCAGGGTTTACCGATTCCGTCACCACAGGGTTATTGCTAATTGGGTTTGAAGTTAATTCTTCTCCGTTATTAAGATTATTTTCCATATTATTTTTTTAAGTGATTAAAATTTTCTAATGCCTGATATAGTTTTATGAGTTCTTTAGATGTGGCGTTAACATCATTTTTAACATCACTGAATAATTTAAACAAATCCAGTACCACCTCTTTCTTAATTTCTGCCCTATCTGAGATTTTGTCAATTAACTCGGATTCTTTAACAGAAGTGGCGATATTATATCTTGTTCGGATGTCCGACAAAAAGATAAGATACAATTCAGTAGCTATGTTATGATGAGATTTTTTTTGATAATAGAGAGAGCCTATCGCTTTAGCGTATTCAATGGATGTATTTTTGTTTTTATAAATCACAGGAATAATCCTTTGTTCTCTTTTAGATCTAAAAACGATGAACAAAAAAACACTAAACAGGAATACATACCAGGCCGTTTTTAATGTATAATGGGAAAATAGAAACTTCAATGGATTTTTTTCAGCACCTTCTTCATTATTGTTCTGAAAAACCTGGTATTCACTCCAATAAATAGAACCATTATTCAAATATGAAAATAAATTATTTGTATTCTTAAACCCCTCTTTTTGAATAAGATGATAGTTTGTTAAAAGAATAGGATTGGAATGAATAATTAGCGCTCCTTTACCATAAGAAATATAAAAACAATTAATTATGGTATCGTTAATATAGGAGATTGGAACAACATTTTGGTTTTTAATAGATTGGTTGAAATACGATTGATCATATCCCGGCCAGTCTCTGGATACAACTGCTTTTAAGTATTGATTTTGAAACCTTATTTTTCCGGGATACGGTAATTGAGATGATGTATAATTCACAGTAATAGTTTTACCGGAAAATTTGTCATACCCATAAATGGTTACAGAAGAAGATAAAATCCTTTCCAATAAATAGGTAGGAGCCTCCTCCGAAGAAATGAATGCCTTGTTTCCTCTACGAATATAATCCAGCAAAAAAGAAATATTCAACGAATCATATTCTATATAAGAATCTATCGCTATTAAATTACTGTTTGTTTTAGTTGTGTCCAACAAATCAAACGACTCTCCATCGATGGATGTGATTTCTTTTTTTTGATCCTTTAGCATCTCATAAAAATATTTCAATCCATAGGGCTGTTCGCTTTTTTTCGAATATTCAGGTTCCCATTTATATTTTGGAGTTCGTGCCTGGATATACATCACAAAAGCCGCTATACAAGCTCCTATAAATGCCACAAGAATAATAGTTATTATCCCTCTACGGTTCATTGTACTAATTGCTTTTTAAATGATTCGTATGAGGGTAGAAGTCTATTAAATTGATTTTCGTTTATGGCATGTTCTCCATACCAAATTGTTTCGAAGGGTTCAACAATCTCTTTAAACTTAAGGGCTATGACATGATCTTTAATTTCATGATAATATTCCCAATTGGTTTTTTCTTTTGTCCAACTAATTTTGCCACTTAGCGTGAGTATTTTTATAATAATCAAAAAATTGATTCTCAGTGCTAATCGATAATCTCCTGCCAACAAAGCCTCATTAAATATTTTATCCAAATCTATTTCAAGAATTTTCTCTTCTACTTCTGACAAAGTATAAACTCTCCCCTTATCAATATCTATAGCCGGTGAAGCGTTTATATTTTGTAAAATTTTTACCACAAGAAAAAGGATTGCGCCTGCTACTAAAATATAGAATACATATTTAAAGCCACCCAAGTCCATTGTAGGCATTTCATGTGTGCTTGATCCGATTTTTTTTTCTCAGAGTCTGTATCCGTATATGTTTCTATATAATTTTTGTTTTTTGAAATTTTATGCCACTGGTTTTCATTGATTTTTAAACATGAATCTCCCGAGGCACTCAACTTACCAAGCAAGATCATTATCAAAAAAAACATATGTATATAACGACCCATTATTTTGCTGCCTTTATTTGAGAAATTCTTGTAATCAGATTTTCTGCTGTATTAATTTCTTTCAGTGTATAAAAAAACAAACTATTAAATATTGAATTTAATGTGATATAAAAAAAGAAACTAACCGAGATCTGAAAAACAGATGTTGCCAATCGTATTTTTCCTGCCATAACATCATCATCCGTTAACATCCATAATAACGCATTTTCCAGAAACAAATACTTTGTTCCATAAGCCAATGTTAAAAATACGATCCATGTAATGATAAAACTAAAAAAAGTGCCCAGGATAAAAGTACCCCATTGCTTATTAAGTAAACTACTCATTAAATTAATTCCTTTCAAAAAGGAAACATTTTGATTAACAACAATAGAGGATATCAGGCTAAAAACAGGCAACAATATAAATGCAAACAATTTAAATCCATCCTCCACAACTGCCATAAAACCAACAAAAACCAAACTAAAGGTCAATACACTGTAAAACAATTGTTGCTTTTGATAAATCTGGTCACTTGTATGAAGTTCCACTCTTAAAAATAAAAGATTTTTATATTCTATAAAAACGAAACAAATCAAACTTATAATAGCCAGCAAAGGATAAGTCAAATAATTGAAGAAATCTACCGGCGCCAACCATTGAACGGCACTATCTGAAAATAGATTTATAGTATCTATGGATATTAGAATTGCTAAAATGAAAGATGTACCAAAGATTAGCCCTCCCAGATACCTGAAATTCTTTAGAAATACCCTAAAAGTTTGTGTCATTAATTCTCCTCCGCTCAATATTTCGCTAGGCTCAAATGTTTTATGATTTTTGAAAACCGGGTTTATCTCTACTAATTCAGTTGGATTAGGCATATTTTTAGCAACCCGGCGGGGATACCAAAAAAAATAAATCAACACAAAAGCAAGAGATAATAAGATAAATAAAAAACGGATAACATCCGGGATATTTGTATGTCGGGTTAAAAACCCTTCGATAAATGCAGCCAGCAAAGTCACGGGCGCTACACCCATAATAATTTTTAGCCCGTTCATGCCACTCTCTTTCAGTGCATGAAATCTGGAATATGTACCAGGAAACAATAATCCTTTGCCAAGGGTTAATCCAGCTCCACCGCTTAAAATAATAGCCGAAATTTCTAAAGTACCATGTGTCCATATGGCTAAAAAAGATTCCCAGAATAATCCTTTTGTAATGAAAAAATATTGAAATACACCCACCATCACCCCATTTACAACCATAATGAACAAGGAACCAATAGCCATAAATATTCCTGAAAAGAAAGTAATAAAATCGATTTTTATATTGTTGACAAAAATTGGCAGGAATGTTTCCAACTCTCCCCTCGACTTATACACCGCCATCGGATCTCCTTTGGCTATATTTTCATTTGTCATATCAATATAATTCGAGCTCAATATACTCCTACAAAAATTCGGGTCATATCGGCTGGTGATGACACCTAATGTAAAACAACTGACAAAAACAATAAAGGATATCAGCATACTTCGCCTGGAAACATACATTACCAATGGCAGGTCGGTTTTCCAAAATCCGAGAAAGGATTTTAGATAATGTTGCTTAGATTTATTGATATCATTAAACAAAAATTTTGCAATTTCATTTAAGTATATCTTAACCGAGCGATTTTTATAAAAAGTACGGGCGTAAGACAAATCATCCGTTACCTGAACAAATAGCTTACTTGTATCAGATGGACTTAATTCGTTATTCGTAAGATTTTTTTCAACCTCTACCCACTTAATTTTATTTTGGTTAATAAAATCGGATTCTTTCATTCGTACTGTTTTCTTAAAAAACCAAATTAATCAAAAATTTGATATTTTTTTGATTAATTTTATCACAAGCATTAGTTAAATGAATGAGATAGAAATAACCACCACACAAAATATTACCATTCATTATGAATTGGCAGGTGTTGGAGAGCGCATCATGGCATTTATTCTCGACTTGATTATCCTCAGTCTTTCGTCATTAATTCTTTATGGTATTGTTAATGCTATACTATCCGATTCTTCAGAGATATTAGTGTATTTGATCGTTCTGCCGATCATCGTATTTTATAGTTTATTCTTTGAATTATTCAACAATGGACAATCCATTGGTAAAATGGCCTTGAAAACCCGTGTAATAAGAATTGATGGAGAAAAAACAACCTTTACAGACTACCTGATGCGCTGGATGTTCAGGCTTATGGATATTTATGGGTCTTTTGGAGGAGTGGCCTTTTTAGGCATTATCTCCTCAACAAACAACCAACGAACCGGAGATTTATTGGCCAATACCGTTGTTGTAAGTTTAAAGAAAGACAACCGAATGAAGCTGGAGAATCTTTTAAAATTAAACAAACAAGACAAATACATTCCTGTATACCCGGAGGTGCTTAGATTTGATGAAGACACCATGTTAATTGTGAAAGAAACGCTTAAAAAGCAATTAAAATATCCAAACGCTGCTCACAAAAAAGCATTCGATCTACTAGTAGATAAAATAGCCTCCGAATTGGAAATAAAAGTACCTAAAAACAAAGTTGATTTTTTAAAAACATTACTCAAAGATTATATCCTGTTAACAAGATAATCAACATCCATTTCGAGTCATGATAATATGTGGATTTAAAAATCCTTATAGATCAAATACTTTTGGCGTATTTGTTTAAATACTTCAATAGCAGGTTGCCAGGAAGCCCGAATGTCTTTTTCGGGAACTTTACCAATTAATTGCTCTTGAAGCTCCTCATTTCCTGCATGATAATTAAAGTTTTTATCAAAAAACACGGATTGCTTTTCCGGTGTTTCTTTATAAAATTGCGACACCCAACTCACATTCAACGACTTTTTTTGAAGCTGGTCATTGAATAATGGCCTCAGATCCATTCCATAGCACACTGTATCCTGATACTTTGGCTTTTTGGTAATAGCCGTTGGTTTAGGTGTAAATGAAAATTGAAATGTGTGTTTATCAGAATAAGGACTCCCTATAAGCTGAAACGGAGAAGGTGTTCCACGGCCCAAACTCACGATTGTTCCTTCAAATAAGCCCAAACCGGGATATAATAATACAGCCGTGTCATTAGGTAAATTCGGGGAGGGTTTTACGGGCAAACCTGATACGAACTTCGACCGGTCATAATTCTTTAAAGGGATCACCGATAAATTACACTTCAGCTTGTTTTTCAACCACCCTTCACCATTTACCATTTGTGCATATTCTCCACAAGTCATCGCATATACGATAGGAATATGATGCATGCCTAAAAATGAGGTGTACTTATCCGTCATTACCGGTCCATCTATATAAAAACCATTAGGGTTTGGTCTGTCAAACACAAGCAATTCTTTGTTGTTTTCGGCGCAGGCTTCCATCACGTAGGTCATAGTAGAGATATAGGTATAAAAGCGAACACCTACATCCTGAATATCATATATCACTATGTCCACCCCTTTCAAATCCTCTTTTGTAGGCTTTTTGTGAGAGCCATATAATGATATAACTGTAATGTTTGTGAGAGCATCTTTTCCGCCTTTTACTTTTTCGCCGGCATCTGCAGTACCTCTAAACCCGTGTTCCGGCCCAAATATTTTAACGATTTTTACTTTATGTTTTAATAAGGTATCTACTAAATGTTTATTTCCAATTATACCCGAAGCATTGGTAACAATAGCCACTTTTTTGTTTTTTAACTTTGGTAAATAGACATCTATCTGCTGTGCGCCGGTTGTGATAGACGTATAGGACTGTATACCAACCTGAGAAACCAAAAAAGGCATATTGAAACTGAGGATAACTAAACTAAAAAAAAACCGCATATACTACTTTAGATTTACAATGTAAATATAGCAAATACATCACGTATAGCGTGATTACAAAACACAAAAAACACTAAGCTTCATAAAATTGATTATCTTTATCTCGGATGAATTTTTCACGATACATAGCCAGTCGTATCCTTCATAAAGGACAAGAAAAAAACACGATCTCCAGTCCGATAGTAAAAATAGGTATTACCGGCATTGCACTAGGGGTAGCCGTTATGATCATCACGATGGCTGTTGTAACAGGCTTTCAACAACAGATCATTCATAAAATTACCACCTTTACTGCTCACCTTCAAATTAACGATTACGATCCCAATCAATCATTTGAGCCTAATCCCATCACGTTTGATAAGGGATTATTAAATCAAATAAAATCAACGCCTAACGTTAAACATATTCAGTCTTTTGCTACTAAAAACGGAATCTTAAAAACAAAGACCGAAAATGAAGGTATCATCTTAAAAGGTGTTTCTACCGATTATGACTGGAGCTATTTAAAACCCTATGTAGTAGAAGGCAATGTATTGTCTGTGAATAATGATTCCATCAGCAAAGACATTTTCATATCCAAAACACTGGCTAATAAGCTTCATTTAAAACTCAACCAAAAGCTATTGGTGTATTTTATGACCAAAAAAAAGCTGGAAGATACAACGTTTAACGGTAAAAACTATATTGACTATGAACCCCGGGTGAAAGACTTTTATGTGAAAGGAATCTTTAACACAGGCTTTTCCGACTTCGACAGAAACCTTGTGTTTGTTGATTTAAAACAAATTCAAAAACTAAACTATTGGAACAACGATGAAGTTGCAGGCTATGAAGTGTATTTAAATGATTTTAATTTACTGGAACCTTCGGTAGAAACACTAAATGATGTCATTGGTTATAACTATACAGTTTCTTCTGTAAAAGAACTTCAGAGTGCCATTTTTAGCTGGCTGGAAATGATTGACGTGAATGCCGTTATCATTATCACACTAATGGTGTTGGTAGCCGCCATTAATATGATCTCCGCTTTACTAATTTTAATTTTAGAACGTACCAATTTAGTAGGGATTTTAAAAGCACTGGGATTAGCCAATGCAAATGTAAGACGTATATTTTTTCATGTGTCCATTCAATTACTGGCAAAAGGCTTATTTTTTGGAAACCTTATAGGTATTGGTTTTTGCTGGCTACAACTACAATTTCAGTTTGCTACATTAAATCCGGAAACGTATTATTTAGAATATGTTCCCATCAATTTATCCTTAACCCATATACTTCTTATTAATCTGGGAACGATCATCACCTGTTTATTGATGATGTTTTTACCGACATTAATCCTGAATAAAATTACACCAATCAAAGCGATCCGGTTTAGTTAAACGAATGCTAGTGAGCCTTGAAGAAAATTATGCTTTAATTTGAAGGTGAATTAATCTGACAGTAATTATGAAAAATATTGTATCAGAATCATGTAAGTTTTTTTTGGGGCGTGACCATCAGCTGGCGGGTCGGGCTTTCCGCGAACACGCCCACTAATTTCAATAGAATGATTAAAATAAATCCACATTATTCTAATACACCAGGTATGAAATAAGTTATTATTATTTGGTTATTAGAAAATAATGATTACATTTGAATAACTTCTTATGAAGATTGTATCTCAATCTGGTTTGTAACGTCTCAATTGCAATTCAATAATTTTACATCTTTTCTGGCAATAACGAAGACATATCTCTTTTTTAGAGCTAGTATGGATTGTATAATTTAAAAACTAATGAATGCCATTTCAATTTAAAATCTTATTAAGCTATTGTGCTTTAATAAATGAAATGTGCCGATTATTTCCCTCACAAAAACAATAATAACATAAATAATAAACCGCTTACCAAACAGGTAAGCACAAAAACAAAAAAACAATAACATGAATAAAGGAACAGTAAAATTTTTTAACGATGCCAAAGGCTTTGGATTTATCACAGGAGAAAACGGACAAGAAGTATTTGTTCACGCAACAGGTTTAAGAGACGATGTACACGAGAATGACGAAGTTACATTTGATACACAAGAAGGCAAAAAAGGTCTTAACGCTATAAATGTAAGTTTAGTATAATAGCAGACTACTTATAATAACATAAATAATAAACCGCTTACTATATTGGTGAGCACAAAAACAAAAAAAACAACAACATGAATAAAGGAACAGTAAAATTTTTTAACGATGCCAAAGGCTTCGGATTTATTAAAGGCGAAAACGGACAAGAGTTATTTGTTCACGCAACAGGATTAATACACGAAATTCAGGAAAATGATGAAGTTACATTTGATACACAAGAAGGTAAAAAAGGCCTTAATGCTATAAATGTTACTCGTATTTAATACATAGTTAATACATAAATAAAAGCAAGCCAATTGGCTTGCTTTTTTGTTTTTCATCAATCATACAACTCCATATTCCGCATAGCACTACCAGAGTATTTAAGGTCATCACTAAGCAAATTAAAAATCACATCAGAGAATTCTTAGCAGCTATCCAAGCTGTACTCCAGGCATTCTGGAAATTAAATCCTCCGGTAATACCGTCAATATTCAGAACTTCACCACAAAAAAACAAGTGAGGCACTTTTTTACTTTCCATGGTTTTAAAATTCACTTCTTTCAAATTAATCCCACCAGCCGTCACAAACTCTTCTTTAAAAGTGGTTTTACCCTGCATCTCATATACATCGTTACACAATACCTGAGCCAGTTTATTCAATTGCTTTTTGCCAAGCTCAGTCCATGGTTTAGAAGATGAAATATCTGCTCTTAGCACCAGATATTCCCATAAACGTTTAGGGATTTCAAACAACGGGGTATTAACGATCAAAGCTTTAGATCCTAACTGCACACTTAATTCTTCCTTCAGCTCTTCTTCATTCAATGCTCCAGTCCAGTTAACAGAGATTCCTGCCTGATAATTCAATTTAAAAAAATCATATGCAGCAAATGCAGAAAGCTTCAAAACAGCCGGCCCGCTTAAGCCCCAGTGCGTGATTAAAACAGGACCTGTGTATTGATGTTTGGTTCCTGTTACTTTAACGGTGCCCTGTTTCACACTCAGTCCCATTAGCTCTTTTATCGGACTTTGCGGCAAGTTCAATGTAAATAAACTGGGAATGAGATTATCAACGGTATGTCCGCATTGTTTTAAAAACGCATAATTCTTTTCCTGATGATGTCCGCCAATGCTACAAATAACGGCATCTGCCGAATATGTTTGTTTATTCGTTTTAACTGCTAACTTGTCTCCTGCTATCTTTTCAATCAACGATACTTCTTCATTGAAATTGACATCAATGTTATATTTTTGTGTTTCGGTTAAAAAACAGTTAATAATCGTTTCACTCGAATTACTCTCCGGAAACATTCTTCCATCGGCTTCTACCTTTAGCTTCACGCCTCGTTTGTCAAACCAGTCAATTGTATCCTGAACAGAGAATTGTGAGAACACCTGACGCAATTCTTTTTCGCCACGAGGATAATTTTTTATTAATTCTCCATTTTCGAAACAATGATGGGTAACATTACAACGCCCCCCACCCGACACCTTAACCTTAGATAAAACCTTATTTGATTTTTCCAAAATAATGACTTTTGCCTCCGGGAAATTAATAGCAGCATTAATCGCTGAAAAAAATCCGGAAGCACCGCCTCCTATAACAATTACTATTTTTTTAGTACTAATTCTAATCTAATTTAAGCCAGATAACAGATGTTTTTTTTGTTTTAGGATCTGTTACTAATGTTGCATATGTTTTTGTTGTTGAGTTGTAATCTGAGCTATTAAAATTACAAAACTCATTATCTTTTCTATCTGTTGGAGTTTTTAAAAGATAGTCTTTTTTTATAGTTCCATTCTTATAGACATACTTCACTGCTGTGGCTAAAGAAATAGCCTTTACAGTTCTTGCCTCTTCTCCATCAGAAAGGATGGTTTCCACTGGAATAGATATCGGCCGGAAAGACTGCCGAATTAATCGTTTTTCCTTCTGGTGACATTGTTACTAATGCTACATCACCAAAAAAAGTACCTGCTATACCTGTACCATTTCCAAGTTTTAAAGCTGTTACCTGATAAAACACAGTATAATTTCCTGTATTATCAATAAATGTACCCTGAATTATCCCCGAAAAATCTTTTTTACGCTTCATTGTATTTTTATAATACTCATTCACTTTTGTAAAATCAGGCTCATATGGCTTACCAATTTCTAATGTAGCAGGGTTCACATTTTGATAACTGGTATTGAATTTATAAAAATTACTTTTCGATTCCACATCTGTAATTAAAGCCATATGAATAAGGTTTTTTGCTTTATTATATGTAAAATCGCATTTCACTCCTTTATAAAAGGTATTATATGACAATTCTTTTTGCTGAAAAATATTTTTTCCTTTAGCCAATTTAGAAACATAAAATTTTCCTTCTTCTCCTCCTGATTTTTTAGTATTAAATGCATAGGTTGATATTAATACGTATTCATCCTTGTATACATAAGCATTAAGATATTTGGTAAACTTAAATTTATTATCAGGCGAGGTATAGTTAGCTTTATTTATTAATTTATGATCCGGTCCATAATGCAGAATTTCTATTCTATCTTTTGTTTCGGGTGCCATTGTATTATAACGTATTAATGCATAATAGTCGCTATCTGGATCTTTTTTCACATTAACAACCGGCATATCAACATCTCCAAAAAAAATAGCATATGCATCGCCTCTTGTCATTTCATTTACCTCTGCCACCTTATCTTCGCTTTTTAATTTGCCCGATTTTCCATCAACAATAATACGAATAAGCACAGGCGTTTTATCTGCAAAGGTTTGGTCAAATATTACCAAATCACCACCTATATCAAATATTCCGCCAATAGTAGATTGACCCAATTTATCCTCTACCATTGTTAATGTCAGTTTGCCTGAAGATATTTTCTTTCTGGTGGCATCAAACATTGCTACATTGATGCCTTCTTTTTTTGTTACTTCAACAACCGCTGTATTACCATTTTTTAACTGAATAACTTTTGACCACCCCTGCGGCTCTTCAAAAGCAGGGCTTTTATCTTGTTTCTGAGAAAATGATCGTAGTGCCATTACACTCATCAATACTAAAATGATTTTTTTCATAATTGTTTTTTTTGTTAAACAATAATACGGTTTTATTTCTTTTCTTATAATAATTTAGCAACTATTTAAACAAATTTCAATACAAGTGATTTTAAAATTAATTACTTTAGTATAAACATTAAAAAAATCACACTATGGGATTATGGGATAAATTAAAAGGCGAGTTTATTGATATCATTGATTGGACAGACAGTTCCAACGATACGATTATTTATAAATTCCCTCGTTTCCAAAACGAAATTAAAATGGGTGCACAACTTACTGTTCGCGAGAGTCAGGTAGCTGTATTTATGAATGAAGGAAAAATTGCCGATGTATTTCAACCTGGCATGTATACACTTAGTACTCAAAATATGCCGATCTTATCCACTTTAAAAGGTTGGAAATTCGGCTTCAATAGCCCTTTTAAAGCAGATGTATTCTTTGTAAGCACTAAACAATTCACCAATCAAAAATGGGGTACTAAAAACCCGATCATGCTGCGTGATGCTGAGTTTGGACCAGTGCGCCTGCGTGCTTTTGGTTCTTATGCTTTTAAAGTAGCGGATGCCGCTTTATTTTTAAAAGAAATTGCCGGTACCGATTCTGAATTTACGGTAGATGAAGTGAATGAACAACTACGTAACATTGCTGTTTCCCGAGGGATGGATGCCATGGCCGAAAGTAAAATTCCGGTATTAGATCTGTCTTCCAATACCGATGAAGTATCAAAACTCATTACCGATAAAATTAAACCTGAATTTGCAGAAATTGGTTTAAACCTAACCAAATTTTTAATCGAAAACATATCCTTACCGCCCGAAGTGGAAGCTGCCCTGGATAAACGCAGCAGCATGGGTATTATTGGCAATTTAGGAGCCTATACACAGTTTCAGGCGGCTAACGCGATGGAAGATGCCGCGAAAAATCCCAACGGAGGAATAATGGGCGCCGGAATGGGCGCCGGAATGGGATTTGGTATGATGAATCAAATGGGAAATGCCTTTCAAAACCAGCAATTTAATGGTGGTACCGGGCAAAATACACCTCCACCACCTCCTGTTATTCAGTTCTTTGTTGCCGTAAACGGAACACAAACAGGTCCTTTTACCATTCAGCAACTACAAGCTATGGCCGTATCTGGTCAATTTAACCGACAAAGTTTGGTTTGGAAACAAGGTATGGCAGGCTGGTTAGCTGCCGAAACACAACCTGATTTAGTATCTTTATTTAGTGCTGTTCCGCCACCACCACCGATTGGTTAATTTGTTATAAACCTGATGTAAAAAATAATGAGGTTTATTTCATTCATTTTTTATTATTTTTTTTGGCATATCCCGTCAATTGGTGGGTAGGCCCGTCGGCTGACGGAAACGCTCTGATAATAAAATAAATCTATATAATTCAATAACACTACTTATTAAAAATCCCCTTTTATTAACATCAAAGGGGATTTTTTTTTGCCTTCTTTTTTAGTAAGTTTGCAACCCTATGCTTTGGCACATTACCAAATATTATTTATGCTTTGTAATTGCTGTCTTTTTCAGACGCATCAAGATTAAAAATGCAAAATCTATCAAAGTAAAAGGGCCTGTGGTTATTGCCATGAATCACCCCAATGCATTTATGGATCCTATTGCCTTTACCACCAATGTTTTTCCTCCCAGAGTCAGGTATCTGGCCCGCGGCGATGCCTTTAAAAAAGGAATCGTGTCGATTATTCTGGAAAGCTTTGGCATCATTCCAATTTTCAGAATTCAGGACGGAGGAAAAGAAGGTTTGAAAAAAAATGATGAAACTTACGATAGAGTCAATACCCTGTTAAAACGCAATCAAAAGATCATCATTTTTGCAGAAGGACTTTGCATACAGGAACGTCGTTTACGACCCTTAAAGAAAGGTGTGCCACGAATGGTATTTGGAGCCATGGATGCCTATGGATTAGAAAACTTAACCGTAGTACCTGTTGGCGTAAATTATTCAAAACCTTCTCAGTTCAGAAGTAATTTATTTTTTAACCTGGGCGAGCCTATTAAAATGTCGGACTACACAGCCGCCTATAAAGACGCGCCGGCAAAAACCATGAATCAATTCTTAGCCGATCTGGCTCCGAAAATGAAAGAATTGATCATCCATATCAATCACCCGCACAACGAACTACTTATTGAACATATTGAAGAAATCTATAAACACACCTATTTTAAACAACACCAGCTTCAGTTAAACAATGTAGAACATGACTTTATGTTCTCAACAGCTGTAGTAAATAGTGTTAACCAAACAGAAGACACTCATCCCGAAAAACTGAAAATACTTCTTGAAAAAACAACCGCTTACCAAAACACGCTGAAAAAATATCGCCTCCGCGACTGGCTCATTAATCCTGCCAAAGAATCATCATTACATTATGGTGTATTCTATTTACGCTTCCTGTTGCTTGTTGTGAGCTTCCCGCTATACCTCAGAGGTTTATTAGGCAGCTATATTCCGTATGCCCTAACAGAATTCATTACCAATAAAAAAGTAAAAGTGATTGAATTTAAAGCCTCTTTTTTAATGGGAATCGGTGCTTTTATGTTCCTTCTTTTTGGACTGCTTCAGTTTTTTGTAGCAAAAGCCATTGCACCAAACGCATGGTGGGGATTATTTGTACTGATTGTAACGGTTGTGACCGGATTATTTTGTTTATGGCTGTCTCCCTTCCGAAAAAAAACCTGGGGTATTTTAAGAACTCTTCGCTTAAAATCCCAACAACCATCTGTTTTTGAGGATTTAAGAAATCAACGCCAAAGCATTATTCGCTCTTTTGAGGAATTGATGTAGCAACCATTGTATTCCATTTCTGATTTATCAACCATTTTCAATTTACTACATTTTGTAGCAAAACAATGTTCAAAAACATAGTAATATTGTTGCATGGTGGAAAAAGATAAAAACAAGCTATTGCCCCGTAGTAAAGCACGTGTATTATTTGTAGACATGAACAGTTTTTTTGCCAGTTGTGAGCAACAGGACAATTACTATCTACGCGAAAGACCGGTCGCTGTTTGTGTTTACACCGGGCAGTTTGGCTGTGTGATCGCTCCTTCTATCGAAGCCAAACGTTTTGGCATCAAAACGGGCATGAGACTTAACGAGGCGATGTTACTCTGTAAAGATCTTGTTCCTGTGGAAACACATCCCGACAGATACCGTAGCTATCATATAAAGATCATGGATGTGCTACGTACCTATAGTGAACATGTATATCCAAAAAGTATTGATGAAGCCGTTGTTGATCTCACCAATTATGAGTTAATCCACAAAGATCCTGTTCTGGTGGCTAAAGCTATAAAACAGGATATTACTGAAAAAGTAGGTGATTGGTTAAAATGTTCCATAGGTATTGCCCCCAATTCGTTTTTGGCCAAAGTAGCTTCCGATATACATAAACCGGATGGGTTAACCATTATTACACCCGAAAATATTGATGATATTTTCAGTAAATTAAAGCTGACAGACTTAGCCGGGATCGCTAAAAATACGGCTGAACGCTTAAAATTGGGAGGCGTTCACTCGCCACTTCAAATGCGGCATACATCTGCCGAGAACTTACGGGCAATTTTTAAAAGCATCCTTGGTTTTCACTGGTACTGCAGACTCAATTTTATTGAAGCTGATCTGGACAATGAACACGACTATAAAACCATGCAAGCGATGCGACATCTTAATAAAGAGCAGCGGGCATCCAATGAAAGCATCCATGAATTATTAGTAGCACTGTGTTTAACGCTGGAGCGAAGGATGGTAAAACGGCGCATTTTTGCTAATACACTATCCTTTTATTTTCGTTATGCCAATGGCGAGTATTGGGATGACCACCTGAATCTAAGCTCGCCTATACAGGATGGTGCCGATATTTACACAGCCGTTATTTCCCGTATTCAGGAATTTGAAAAACAAACCCGGGGTGTAGTGATCCACAGGGGCATTATCAGCATTTCTTTATCCGTATCAAGGTTTATGGATCACACCATGGTGCAATATAATCTGTTTGAAGATCACAGTAAAAAAGATCATTTGCGAAAGGTGGTTTACAATTTAAAAGATAAATTTGGTAAACAAAAACTGATGCGGGCGGTTGAGTTAAAAGAGGGTGAAATCATACAAGACGTTATCGGTTTTGGCTCTGTAAAAGATTTATATAATGATGAACAAACAGAATTGATCGTGTAATGGAATTTGGGCGTGTATCAGATATAGAACGTATTAATTTTAGTTTACCTGCTGATCATAGCGGTACTGCAAAAGTGTTGGGAGGGATTAAAGCCCGTACATGTGCTGTATATGTAGGCTGTCCTATTTGGTCGGAACCGGGTTTCATAGGAAAAATTTATCCCAGAAAAGCAAAATCAAAAGATTTTTCGAAGTATTACAGCCAGCAATTTAACAGTATTGAGTTAAATATCTCCCACTATAAATCCCTGGATAAAGATACCATTGAGCATTGGGTAGATCTGACGGCCAGCGATTTTAAATTTTGTCCCAAAGTCAATCAAATAGTCAGCCATACGCCCTTAATCAAAGGAAATGCAAGCTACATGAGAGAGCTTATGGCAACCAATCAGTGTTTTAAACAAAAATTAGGAATGCCATTTCTGCAGCTTCCTCCTAATTATGATAGTACTAAACTAAATGACCTATTGGATTTTTGTGATGAAGTAGCCTTAAGCCGATGTGCTATTGAATTAAGGCATAGCTCCTGGTTCACGGATGAAACGGTAATGAAACACTTATGCAATTATTTTTATAAAAATAATATTACTCTTCTTCAAACAGATACTGCCGGAAGAAGGGATGTATTACACCAACGCTTAACTACCAAAACCGCATTTATCCGTTTTGTAGCTAATGATCTTCATACAACCGATTACATCAGGATGCAGGAATGGATCAGTCGTTTAAAACAGTGGATTGATCAGGGATTGGAAGAAGTGTACTTTTTTCTACATACACCAACGCATGAACTCATGCCCGAAATAGCCATTTATTTCATTACTGAGTTCAATAAACAAACAGGGTTTCATGTGAGAGTACCAAAAATTATATCTCCGCATACAGAAGAACAGAAATTGTTTTAATGCCTCCTCCTCTATTTTGAATAGTTCAGCAATGTCATCAGCTTTTTATTGAAATCCTTGGTTTTAGCCCCTAAAGAGCTAAAAAAAGCATCATCAAATTTTTCAACCGCAACTACCGCTTGCTTAATTATTTTTTTGCCTTCATCCGTTAATGCTACCGATTTGGCTCTTGTATCCGTGGAGTGCTCTTGTCGTTTTAAAAGTCCTTTGGTTTGCAGGGTCCTTAAAACAGTAGAAGTGGTCATTGGATCTATTTTAGTATGTGACGACAACACTACCTGGGTAACTTCCTGATTTTTAAGACTCAGCCAATGGATACTGGCTAATAGTACAAACTGCGAATGCGTCAGATCAAATTTCTCCAATGCTTTTTTTATTTCACGTTGCCAAAGATTGGTTACCTGCCATAACAAAAAACCGGAGCTGTCTTCTGCTTTGTCAAACCCGAATGTATTATCTTCCGACTTCATAATCCAATAGTTTAGAACGAATCAATTCAAAATCTTTTTCTTTTATTTCCAGAAACCCATAACGAAAAGGATATCCCCATGATTGTTTATTGATCACAAATTCCAATTCATTAATCAAAGGCAAGATAGAAATTTCATGGCAATCATAAAACTTTATATTTCTCCTGAAAGGCACAAAATTTTCCGTCATTCTGAACTGATAGACATCCTCATCCATTACTTGGCCAATAGCGGTAAAAGCCTGACATTTTTCAGTGCCATTCATTGTCATTTTTGAAGAATAAATAATAACCCAATCTCCTTGCTTCATTCGCTTTAATGGCGCCTGCTTACCGTGACAGGCCTGAATAAATCCTCCGGAAACACCTCGGGTACAATGATCTTTTGACACTACAACTATCCAATACTTTGTATTCATGCTTACAATTTTCCGGCATGTTTAACCTGCGCTTCCATTTCAACCGGCAGGGAATCAACAATACCCTGAGCGACCAGTTTTATCCATAAAAAGCTCAAGAGTCCTTCCACCTTCATAGTCGTAGTTACTTTTAGTCCTTCGGCAGTTTCTTCAAACAGATGCGTTCCATACATTTTAGCTAAAGGAAATCTGGTAAAATCTGTAAATGATTTATCAGGTGTAGTTTCTACCAGCTCAATGCTTACTTTAGGGCCTCCTTTCGGTTTTAATATAAAGCGATTGCCTTTAACAAATGCGCCTTCCATTTTTGCATATTCTATCCCCGTATCCCAGGTATGCCATTGATTAACATTTGAAAATAACTTCCATAATTGCTGCGCTGTTGCGTCTTTGGTAATAATTGAATGAGTTCTTGTCCACATAACCTTAATAGTAAATAATTATATAATATGTACAAATATAGTAAGTTAACTTATTATATAAAATTATTATTACATTTTGTTAAAAAAAAGCTGCCTATTGTTTATTTCGCGGATGATAACTTAAAATATTTTCGCGAAGAAAATACTGATCTAAATGTGTGTAAATCTCGGTGGTGGTAATACTTTCATGGCCTAACATTTCCTGCACAGCACGCAAATCGGCCCCTCCTTCCACTAAATGGGTGGCAAAGGAATGCCGAAATGTATGAGGACTCAGTTTCTTTTTAATACCTGCTTTTTCAGCCAGATCTTTGATCACGTAAAATACCATCTGACGGGTAATAGGTGTTCCGCGTCTGCTCAAAAAGATCATATCCTCGCTGTTTTTCTTAATATTGATATGATGACGATGATGCGTTGTATAATTATCAATCAGTTTCAATGCCGATTTGCCAATAGGCACCAGACGTTGCTTATCTCCTTTGCCAATCACACTGATAAAGCCATCGTTTATATGCAAATCACTTAATTTTAAACTAATTAATTCCGACACACGCAACCCACAGCTATACATGGTTTCGAGCATAGCCAGATTACGCTCACCTTCCGGAGTACTTCTGTCGATAAGCGATAACATGGTATCTATTTCTTCCACACTTAAAAACACCGGTAGTTTTCGATTAATACGGGGCGTTTCCAATAATTCGGCAGGATTGACCTGAATATAGTTCTCAAGAATTAAAAACTTAAAGAAATGCTTGATACCGGAAATGATCCGGGATTGGGTTGTTTCTGTAAAATGGAACTCTGAAATATATTTTAAAAATTCCTGCAAATCCTGCAACGTAACATCTGCGGGCTTTTTGGAGGGGTGATATAATTCTATAAACACCATCAGTTTATGAATATCACTTTCATAAGAAACAACGGAGTTTTCTGAAAGCGATTTTTCTACCTGTAAGTAGTACTTAAAATCCTGAATATTTGTTTTCCAAAGTTGCAGAGTAATGAGTAAATTTGAATGATTAAAAATAAATAACGTGTTAAAGATAGCAATAATCAACGGCCCAAATTTGAATCTTTTAGGAAAAAGAGAAGTGGAAATATATGGGACTCAATCTTTTGAAGAGTACTTTAAAACGCTTCAGGCTAAGTATCCAAGCATTGAACTTAGTTATTTTCAAAGTAACGTAGAGGGCGAACTTATCAATAAACTTCATGAAATTGGATTTAGTACCGATGGCATTATTTTAAATGCAGGAGCCTATACACATACCTCTATTGCAATTGCCGATGCTGTAGCCGGAATAAAAACACCAGTTATTGAAGTTCATATCAGCAATATTTTTACCAGGGAAGATTACAGACATGTTTCCTATCTGGGAAAACATTGCAAGGGCAGTATCAGTGGTTTTGGGCTAAAAGGTTACGAAATGGCTCTTGAGAGTTTAAAATAAACGAAAAGGATAGCTAATGCTATCCTTCGTCATAACTAAACACAACTACACATTCTTAATTTTTAACAAATTTCATATTCTGACTTTTACTATTGGTAGAAATAGTTAAATGGTAGAAGCCTGCCGCTAAATTATCGAGCGCAACTACCATTTTATTTTGACCAACTACAGTGGGATATTTGTGAACAGATAATGACTTTCCTATATTATCAAATAGTTCAATAACAGTCTCTTTATCCGAATCAGATAAAAAATCGACATTTAAGAAATCTGAGGACGGATTTGGAGAAATTGTTAAATGTTCTATTAAAGTTTTATATTCATGAACGCCAACCGAGCTTTGAGGTTCATAAAACAACTGACCAACTTCTTCGGGAGTAATGGCTCTGTCATATAACCTAAAATCATCTATGTATGCCTTAGTAGCATCATTTAAAGGGGCATTACTACCACCTATTTTATTATGAACTCTATAAACATTTTCGGGGGTACAATTTCCTATAATTGAACCATCCAAAACATTATCTACATAAATTTGCATTTGAGTTCCTGATGATATATATACAACATGATGCCAATCATTCAAACTCAAAGCATTCATACTAAAATAATGAGATTCTGTAGATGAATTTACGCAATATCCCATAGCCGGACCAACATGCCCTGACCCGGAATGTGACAATTCTCCAACTGCATCATTAATCATATAACCATTAGAAAAATCATATAATCGTGGATAAGACATTACTTGTTTAACATTTACCCAGGCACTTATACTATAATCTCCATGAATCCAATTGTCGGAAGGTAAATTAATATAATTAGTATTATCCACTACATCATAGCAAGCGTTAGGGGTACCCCAACGATCTGTTCCATATTGGGCAACTCCTGCTGAAACACCATGTCTTGTACCTATATAATCTAAGGTATTATTATTAAAGGGATAATAAGCCGATAATGAATTTGTAGGTACCTGCGCCAACAAAACGATATTTAGCAATAAGAAACAGCTTACTAATTTACATTTCATAGTATACAGAGTTTTATATTTATCAAATTTAGTATTAATAAAATATAACTACCTACCGTAAAAAGTATTTTTAGCACAAATCAGTCGTCAAATATGTTTAATTATTATCTTAACAAAACTATATGTCCTGCTTTATTAACAATTCCGGTAGCTGTCTCAACTTCTAAGACATATACATAAACTCCATCAGGAACTGCTGCTCCTTTATATCTTCCATCCCAACCTTCAGTAATATCTTTTATTTCATGTAGTTTTTCACCCCATCGGTTATAGATATAGCAATGAAACTCTCCTAAACAAGCGCCTTGTACATACCACACATCATTTTTATGATCATTATTTGGGGTAAATGTGTTAGGTATATATAAAATATAATCTCCATTATTTCCCGGCATATTTAAAATTAATTGATTAACACAAGCATTAGAATCTTTAATTGCTAAAGTATAGATTCCTACGCTCAATGCCTCGAATGTTGTATTTTGGGTATATGGAGTATTATTAAAACTTAGCAAATAGGGTGGTTTCCCTCCTGATATTTTATTAATAATAAAAGCACCATCATTATCTAAACAATTGGGGGAGTTTGTTATGATTTCTGTTGTTAAATTAACTGTTGCTTGAGAAATAGAAATTGTTTGAGTTAGAAGACATGTATTAGCATCTTTTACGCTTATGGTATATACCCCCTGTGAAAGATTAGTAAATGACGATGTAGATAAAAAAACGGAATTATTTAAGTTATAAAGAAAGGGAGAAACCCCATTAATAACATTCGTAATATCAATACGTCCACTATCATTTCTACAACTGGCATTTTTACTTATTACACTCATCGCTGTAGGGCCTCCTATTGTGACAACAGATATTGTAGTTGAAGTGGTACATGCTCCATTTACAATTGTTAAGGAATAATTACCCGGTGATAAATTAAAAATAGTATTAGAATTGGAAGAAATCCCGGGGCTCCAATGATAATTGCTACCTGTTAAATTATCTGTTACGGATATTGATCCATTATTTGCATTGCAATTGGATGGGGTAATTGAACTTGATGTTATTAATAATGGAATTGATCCTGAAATGGTGAGCACTGTAGACGTCTGACAAATTCCATTTATAGCTGTTACTGTATAATTACCGGGGGGTAAATTACCTGCCACATTTGTAGTTGAAACTACTCCTGTCCAACTATACGTATTACTGGCTGGAGTTGCAGTAACTGTAGCAGAACCATTGTTTAATCCACAGCTTGTATTATCTACTATAGTTGACAAAATAACCGGAGAAGGAATAATGCTAACTGTAACAATGGCTGTATTAGTACACAATCCTGTTGTTCCGGTGACTGTATATGTGGTGGTAGTAGTTGGAGATGCAACAACTGATGCACCTGTTGAAGAGGAAAGAGAATTTGAATTAGCCCATGTATAAGAATCTGATCCGCTAACAGTTAAAGTAACCGGACTCAATAAGCCTGCACATATACCTGTATTTGGACTCACAACAAGTAAAGGGCTTGGTAAAACACTCACTGTCACAATTGCTGTATTTGTACATGTATTAGAAGTTCCTATAACACTGTAAGTAGTTGTTACAGATGGCGTAAGACTGATGCTAGAATTATTTATTCCGGTACTCCATAAATACGAATTAGCGCCATTGGCATTTAACAAAGTACTTCCACCGTTGCAAATGATAGTGTTGCCTGTTACCGTTATTGGCGTTAGAGGAATTACACTCACAGTTAAAGTTGCTTGTGCACTACAAGTTCCTATTGTACCAATAACGCTATATGTGGTTGTTATAGAAGGATTAACCGTTATTGAACTGGTATTAGAGCCATTACTCCAGGTATATGTTACAGCTCCAGTAACAGTTAATGTCGTAATTGCATTGGGACAAATGGTTGGAGAAGCTGCTGTTAAAAAATTATTAGAAACCGTAAAACTCAAAGGTCCTGCAATAATTCGACAAGAGGTCAGATTTACATTACCATTTTCGGCAACAAGCAAGCGATATGTCCCTGATTGAGAATTAGTAACAGAAGTAATGCTATAATTTTGAGAGGTAGCCCCTATAATATTTGTCCAAGTATTTCCCCCATCATTACTGTATTGCCATTGATATTCAGGATTTGTGTATCCACCGGATGTAAAATTAGATTGCAAAATCATAGATTCTCCGGGACAAAAAGTTGTTTTATTTGGCAATAAAGTTAAACCAACTCCCGGGCCACAGGGAGACAAAGTAATATCATCAACTACATAATCATTGCCACAACCACCGGGAGCGTTATTAATTAAAACAATATCTACACTCGTTTGAGAAGGCAGAGTTGTAAATACAAAACCATATTGTCCCCATACAAATGCAGTATGTGTTGAGGCAACTGCTAAATTTCCTGTAGCGACTGAATTTTGAACTGTTCCTAACGGGTATTCAATTTGAAATTTAACGTTAGCGTAAATATAACTCCCACCACAATTTGTAACACCCGGATTTTGAGTATTATTGTTTGCCAGATAAGAAGAGAAAACATACGTCGTATTAGGACAAAGTCCTGTAACATGTTTTCGATATACTTCACTAGGGCCATAATCTGCATTTACAACCATCATATACCCATTACTATTTCCGGTATGATCAGGTCCATCAACATACCCAATAACATTAGCGGGGTTTCCAGTACCAGAAATACAATAAACCCCGTTAATAGGAACGCCTGTATAATAAGGATAATTAGTAACTCCGACAGGTAAAGCAGGACCATATAATGCTGCTCCTGATCCGAAATCTTCCAAAAAAACAGGCAAACCTAAATTACCAGAGCATAAAGGGGTAATAGGTGGCAATAATTTAAATTCAATGTCATCCAACCCAAAATCAACACCAGCATTAGATCCCACCGTATTTAAAGTATTTATTCTAATAACTGCCGTTGTATTAGAATTTGAAGTCCAAGTAGCAGAAAATTGGGTCCAGATATTTACAGAACTACTTGGCGTTAATGTTCCAACACTAACTCCATTTATAGAAAAATTAAGTTTAGCTATATTGTTTGTATATACAGAGCAAGCCCAAATAGATAATGAATATGTCTGAGAAGGAAGTACTGTGATTGTTTGGCTCCATGCCGAATATGAAGCTATTCCTCCATTAAAGATCATCATATTCCCGGCACCTGTTGTGTGATCCATTCCTTGAAAAACTGAATGGAAAAAATTTGGATTTGTGCCTATAGAATAGGCATCATCAACAAATGGGAAAAGACAATTACCAGTATTGCAATATGTATAATTTGTAAAAAAGCCTGTATTACCAGCACTGAAATCGCCATTCACCACTAAATTTTGAGATAGAGATAATTTAATACAAAGCAGAAATAGTATAATAAAACGCATAGATTTGATTATAAAGAGTAAACTCTTTGACAAAATTACCTTTATTAAAAGTACTATAATTTTAGCTTAATTATATACCGATAAAATGATTTTTAGCACAAAATGAATAAGCAGTTATATAATGGTTTAGAATTTTTAACAAATACTAGAGAATCATTCAACATTTTACACTTTTGCTATCATATAATTAACCCAAAATCTCATCAAAACATTTGCCCATATAGGCAATCATGTCGTCATTAATCATTGGCGTAACACCAATCCAAAAGGTATCACTCACTATAATATCGGTATTTGGTAAATCTCCAACAATACGATAATCATAGTCTTTAAAGTACGGTTGTTTTCTTAAATCTCCGGCAAATAACAAACGGGTTGCTACCTTTTTATCATTTAATTTCTGTACCAAATCATTACGGGTAATACCGGCGTCTTTTTTAACAGTAATTAAAAAACCAAACCAGGATGGATTAGAATTAGGAGTAGCTTCAGGTAATATTAATTTGTTTGTATGCTTTGCTAATGTTTGTTTTAATAAATCAAAATTATGTCTTCTGATTTTCACAAACTCATCTAATTTTTCAAGTTGCGCCAAACCAAGCGCAGCCTGCATATCAGTAATTTTTAAATTAAACCCCTGACGCGAATAAATATATTTGTGATCATACCCCATTGGCAAATCGCCTAATTGCTGACAAAAGCGTAAACCACAGGTGTTATCTTTCCCTGGCTCACACCAGCAATCACGTCCCCAATCCCTGAATGATTCAGCAATTTTTTTCAGTTTAGAATTGGATGTAAACACGGCTCCACCCTCCCCCATCGTAATATGATGCGCCGGATAAAAACTCAATGTAGCAATATCTCCAAAGGTGCCTACATGTTTACCATTATAGGTCGCCCCTAAGGCATCGCAGCAATCTTCCATTAACCACAGATCATGCTTTTCACAAAATGCTGTAATGGCATCTAAATTAAACACATTGCCCATGGTATGAGCTATCACAACGGCTTTGGTTTTATGCGACAACGCTTTTTCCAGATAGGTCACATCAATTTCATAGTGAGGTATGGTAACATCCAAAAAAACAGGAATAGCACCATATTGTAAAATAGGATTAACGGTTGTGGGGAAAGAAGCTGTTACAGTAATAACCTCGTCCCCCGGTTTAATTGCTTCTTCTCCAAGTTCTTTAGCAGTTAATGCCGAAAATGCAACCAGGTTAGCAGACGAGCCTGAATTTACGGTTAACACCGATTTAACGTTAATATACTTGGCTAACTTCTTCTCAAATTCGGCGTTAAATTTTCCGGTAGTAAACCACGCATCTAAAGCAGAATCTGTGATATATTGTAACTCTCTATGATCAAACACTTTACCACTAACAGGAACATTTGATTCTCCTTCTATAAACGTTTTTGTTTTAAAAGCTTCATCATGGTATTCTTTAATTAAAGAATGTATCTGGTGTTTAATATCTAAAAGTTTTGACATAATCTGTTGTTTTTTATTTTTAAAACTGAAAAAATCAGTTTTGAATAGTTGACTTTATTTATTGCAATACGCTTCTATTTGTTTTACTCTACACTTGTAAATATTTTGATCAGCCTCCAGTTCTTCCAAATAACCATCTATTGTAAATTGTATAGTTTCTTCAAAATTTAACTTTGGCTTCCATCCCAACAGATTAACGGCTTTGGTAATATCTAGTTTTAACAAACCTGCTTCGTGTAATTTTTCGGTTACTTTTGGTGCATCAATTTTTATGGAAGGAACTATTTTCTTTACTTCATTTACAACATCCCCCACACTATAATTTTCTTGTCTGCCCAATCGCCGCCACCAATCACATTTCCTGCTCGTCCTGAAGCCACATGAGCAGTATTATCTTTCGTGAAAAAAGATTTGATATATGAATTGGTAATTAATTCCGAACAACCTTTTGATGCGCTATATGGATCATCTCCTCCCATCGCATCATTCTCTCTGTAACCCCACATCCACTCATTATTCTGATAGCACTTATCTGTTGTAACATTGATGGCTACTTTAACAGAAGGGCAATTTCTAACCGCCTCAAAAAAGTTAACCGTTCCCATTAAATTGGTTTCAAAGTTATAATGAGGATTATTATATGATTCAATAACGAGAGGCTGGGCCGCTAAATGAAATGCTATATCCGGTTTTACTAAATTAAAGTATGCCATTAATTGATCTTTATCCCTCACATCGCCATCCTTATGTTTAATTACATCCGACAATTTTGTTGTTTTAAAGTTATCTTTCTCTGTTAATGGCGGTAGCGCGTACCCGTATACATCAGCACCTAATTCTTTTAACCAAATACACATCCAAGACCCCTTAAATCCGGTATCTCCGGTTACCAGTATCTTTTTGTTTTGGTAAGTATTATTAAATAAATCTAGCATTTTGTATAAATTGTTTGCTGAACTTTTAATTCATTGATATAAAAATTTTGATTATTTCTAAAGACAAAAGCTCTGATTTTTAATAAACTTCAAATAAAAAAAGATAAAATGCATTTATTTTATAAATCATCAAAAAAATTTAAAATACAAAATACATTTAGCCTTTTAAATATAGAAGCTCATTAAATATTATTCCCAAATCTTCCATTCGGCTTTTGAAGATCCCCAAAGTTCTTCTAATTCTATCTTATCTCGAATTGCATCCATACATTTCCAAAAACCATTATGTTTAAATGCTGAAAGTTGCCCATCATTTGCAATTTGAATTAACGGAACTTTTTCCCATTGAATAGAGTCCATATCTCCCTTTAAATAATCAAATATTTTATTCTCAAGCACAAAAAAGCCCCCATTAATCCACATACCGTCCCCCTGAGGTTTTTCCTGAAAAGAAGTAACAACCCCTTCTGTATTTGTTTCAATATTACCAAACCTACCAGGCAATTGAATGGAAGACAATGTCGCCAATTTACCCTGAGATTTATGAAAATTGATAAGCTCAGAAATATCAACATTCGCAACTCCATCTCCATAAGTAAGCATAAACGCTTCATCACCAATATATTTTTGAATACGTTTAATCCTTCCTGCAGTATTGGTATTCACCCCAGTATCTACTAGAGTTACCTTCCAGTTTTCTGAACCGGATTTGTGCACTTCCATTTTATTATTTGCCAAATCAATTGTAACATCCGTTTGGTGCAAAAAATAATTAGCAAAATATTCCTTAATAACATACCCTTTATATCCACAACATACAATAAAATCGTTATAACCATAATGGCTATATATTTTCATGATATGCCATATAATAGGCCTTCCTCCAATTTCAACCATTGGTTTTGGTCTAACATCCGTTTCTTCAGCTAACCTAGTACCTAAGCCCCCTGCTAATATTACTACTTTCATATATCAAAATTATATTTAAAAATTCACCCTACCCTTTTCTATAACTAAAGGGCGTTTTCTTATTTGAGTGTGTATTGCTCCAATATATTCCCCAATAATCCCAATAAAAAATAATTGAACCGACGAAAAGAAAAAAACGCCAATAACCAAAGGTGCCATACCTACCTGAAAAAAATCCCAAAAAATCAATTTATAAAGGAAATATCCCAATGCAGCTATAAAGCTGATAATTGCAGAAAAAAAGCCGATAAATGCTGATAATCGAAGAGGTAGTTTTGAATGATTAGTAAATCCTAACATTGCAATGTCATACAATGTAAAAAAATTATTTTTAGTTTTACCAGATGCTCTCTCTGGCTGAATATAAGGCACTTCAAAGCGATTAAATCCTAGTTCTGTAATCATACCTCTAAAATAAGGGTATGGGTCCTCCAGGGTTCTTAAAACCGCAATAAATTGTTTGTCATATAATCCAAATCCGGAAAAATTTTTAACAGGCGATTCTCCTGAACTTTCAGAAGCCTTGCTTAATAAACTGTAAAAAAATTTTCTTACGGCAAACATCAATGGATTTTCTTTGCTTTCGGCTTTCACACCAATAACAATTTTAAAACCCTCTTCCCATTTTTTTATAAACTCATGAATCAATTCTGGGGGGTCTTGAAAATCTGCAACCATAGAAATTACCGCATCTCCCTGACATTGAAGCATCCCATAGAATGGAGATCGAATATGACCAAAATTACGAGCATTCATAATAATTTTCACATTTTTATCTCTTTCTGCGATGTTCATTAAAATTTCTAAAGTCCCATCCGTTGAATCATTATCAATAAAAATATGTTCATAATCATATTGAGGATATTTTTCAAAAACCTTAGATACTTCAATAGATAGTGGTTCTACATTATCTTTTTCGTTATAGCATGGCGTAAGAACCGATATAAGCTTTTTCACAAATTTTATTATTTATTTTACCCAAAAATAACATTATTATATTAAAAAACATATTCACCAAGTAATATATTATTAACCAATAACATAAAAACAAAATAATTTTATATTTTTGAGGTATATTGTTATAACTTTTGTCGTTAGTAAATAATAACCTCACTTTTTGTTTAAAACATCAATTTTAATGAATCAAATACTAAAACAAGATTGCAGTTTTATTTCAACAAGATTGATTTCTGAAAACCAACAATTAAATTTCAAAACTATATTTATTACTGGAGGTACTGGTTTTTTTGGCAAATGCTTTTTAAACTATTTTCTTTACCTAAATACACTTGAAAATTTCAATATAAAAGTAATTATACTCTCCAGAAATCCTGAAGTATTTTTAAAAGAATACCCTCAATTTAATAATCAGAATTTTAAATTTATAACAGGAGATGTAAAAAATTTTAATTACCCATCTGATTCCATTGATTATATTATTCATGCCGCCACAGACGTGAATTATAGTTTATTTATAAGTGACCCTCTATCAATTTACGAATCTATTGTAAATGGCACTAAACATGTCTTAGAATTAGCAAAATATAAAAAAGCAACTATTTTAAATATAAGCTCAGGAGCTATTTATGGAGAACCCATTCACAATAAAATCCCATTTTCTGAAGATTTTAGAGGCAGTTCCAACATTTATTCACTTGGCGCTTGTTATTCTGAAGGAAAAAAAATTTCTGAAATGCTTTCTTATATTTATAACACCAAAGATTTAGTTAACGTTAAAATTGCTAGATGTTTTTGCTTTGTTGGGCCTTTTATTCCACTAAACGGGCAATTTGCCATTGGTAATTTTATAAAAAATGTAATTAGAAACGAAGATTTAAAAATATCAGGTGACGGCACCGCCTATAGATCTTATTTATACACTGCTGATTTGATAATATGGTTAATAAAAATACTTTTAAATGGTAAAAATGCTGATCCATACAATGTTGGATCTGATGAAGAAATAAGCATTAAAAATTTAGCAGATTTAATAATTCAAATCACTAAAAAGAATTTAAATATCGATATTAAAAGCAAAATGGCCTGTACAGAGGGCAATAAATATATTCCAGACATTCAAAAAGCTAAAAGTGAATTAAAATTAAATGTTAACTATGATTTAACTACCTCGATTAAACGTACTATCGATTTTTACCAATATGAACCCATTATTAAAGATTAAGGCGTATGAAAGTTTCGGATTATATTGCAAAATTTTTAGAAGCAAAAAAAATAGATTATGTTTTTGAACTCTCAGGAGGAATGATTACTAATATTTTAGATTCATTAAATCAAACAACTAAAATAAATATAATTTCTATGCACCATGAGCAAAGCGCAGCGTTTGCAGCAGATGCTTATGGTAGAATCACCGGTAAACCAGGTGTTGCATTGGCTACAAGCGGTCCTGGTGCCACTAACTTAATTACAGGTATAGGAAGCTGTTATTTTGATTCCGTACCTGGCATTTTTATAACAGGACAAGTAAACAGACATGAATTAAAAGGTGAGAAACAAATTCGCCAATTAGGATTTCAAGAAACGGATATAGTTTCTATTGCAAAACCTTTAACAAAAAAATGTTACCAGATAAAAGATGCAAAAGAAATTCCTCTTGTTTTTAAAGAGGCATTTCATATTGTCTCTCAGGATAGGCCCGGGCCTGTTCTAATAGACATACCAATGGATATACAACGTGCCCAAATTGATTCTGACCCATATAAAGACGCTACAGAAATTGATTTTACAAAATGTAAAGTTAATATTGATACACAAATAAATAATTTAATTAACTCCATACGAGTAAGTAAATCGCCTATAATAATTGTAGGCAGAGGTGTTAAAGCATCTTTTGCATCAAAAGAATTAAATGAGTTTTTAACTAAAACAAAAATCCCCGTTGTAACTTCATTATTAGCTTTAGATGCTATTAGTTATAATCATCCCCAAAGAGTTGGCTTTATTGGAAGTTATGGCAATAGGTGGGCAAATATTGCTTTTGGAGAATCTGATTTAATTATCGCAGTTGGAAGCAGGCTAGATATTAGACAAACTGGTGCCGATACAGTGTTTTTTGAAAATAGGGAAATATATCATGTTGATTGCAATGAAAATGAAATAAGCAATAGAATTAAAAATTGTATTCCCATAGTCTGTGATGCAAAAGTATTTTTTTCAGAATTTATTTCCATTTCTAAGAACATTGAATTTGAAGCTAAAGCAAATTGGATAACATATATCTCCAATTTAAAAACTAAATGGCCTGATACAAAAGAATTAGATTGTGTGGGAATCAATCCAAATAAATTCATTCATCTTTTATCTTCTTGTAGTCATGATTCTTTATCATTTTTGGCAGATGTAGGTTCTCATCAAATGTGGGCAGCACAATCTTTAGAAATCAACACTAATCAAACTTTTTTAACTTCGGGAGGAATGGGTGCAATGGGTTTTGCCCTACCTGCCGCAATTGGAGCATGTTTTGCTTTGAATAAAAAACCAGTTGTTGCTATAATTGGTGACGGATGTATGCAAATAAATATTCAAGAATTACAAACAATTGTTAGAAATAAATTACCAATTAAAATTGTTGTACTAAATAATGAAAATTTAGGAATGATCCGTCAATTTCAAGATTCATATTTTGAATCACGCTATCAATCAACTTGCTGGGGATACTCAGCTCCAAATTTTGAATTTATAGCATTAGCTTATCAAATAAAAGCTAAAACAATTTCAAACTATGATGATGCTGAAAATGCAATAAAATGGATGTGGAATTCCGAAAACAAAGATAATCCTGTACTCCTGCAGGTTATGATTGATTCAAAAACCAATACATATCCTAAAATAGCATTCGGAAAACCAATTACAGAAATGGAACCTCACTCAAAACCAACTGAAATGGAAGGAACATAATTAATTATAGTTTCTTTAATTTTTCAGTTTAAGCATCGAATTTACATATGGTAAATTTGATTTTAAAAATTCATTATTAGGATCCAATTCACTAATTTTATTTAATATTTTATAAGCTTCAGTCCATTTTTTCTCATTAATTAAAGCTACTGTCAAATTAGAATACAAACCTATCAAAAAAGCGTTATTATTTGGATTAGAGGGCAATTTATAAAAGCGTTCAATTGTATTATTGAACAAAATCTCTGCTTCTTCATATTTTTTCAAATTAAGAGCTTCTATCGCATTTGCATTTCCTGTATTTACTTGAATAGATAAAATTCCTGAAACCGCAGCATCGCATCCTGGGAAAATCTGCAGTGCCTTATTAAAAAAGACAATAGCTGAATCATATTTTCCAAATTCAGAATAAGTATTAGCAATTTGAAGTGCTATTTGAAATTTATACGGTTTACAATTAAAAGATGAAATTAGATTTTTTAAACCCTGCTTTTTATCCCCCTTAGAAAAATTTTCTTGGGATAACATATAGTTTCGTTTGAACTCAAAATAATTTTCCTTTGCTTTTTTTGAATAACTATAATATGGAATTACCAATACCAAAATAAATCCAATATAAACAATTGACTTTTTAATTGCTCGTATATGATCCGAAATCTCTGATCTAATATTGGAAAAACCATACTCCTTTAGCCCATTTACAATAATAATAGTACATAAAATAATCATTAAAATTGGATTAAAGAATGTTCCAAGAGGAACATCATTTTGAGCAGTTGTAGTTGTTAAAATTTTACTAAAATACACGTAAGATTTTGGAATTAGAATCACTCCAAACAATATAGATATTACTTTATAATTCAATTTTTGGTCAAATTCTGACTTTGTTTCATTAATAAATAAATAAACGCAATATAAAACATGAATAAGTTTATAATCAAAAGAAATATGCGGCAATACAATAATTAAACATGTGAGTATCGTAACTTTTTTCCACAAAATTTTCTCTATAAACACAGTATAAAAAACAGAAATTAAAGCCAATAACCCAACAAATATAAAATACTTTGTTAGCATATTTTGTGAATGCAAATTCATCTTAATATTGAGTATCTTATATACTGAAAATAAACTTGAACCTTGAAGCATATAATTTCCTTTATCTTCGAAAGCTCCTTGAAAGGAAGAAACATTTGTATCTAACTCAAACCCATTTAAAATAAAAAATAAATTTTTCTCAAATCCACCCTGCTGAAAGATTAAAGGGAACAATATAAATAAAAATGTACCAATTATTACCATAGCTGCTTCTTTATATCGTTTATCAGAAACATAAATTAATACAAATAGAATCGGATAAATTTTAGTTGCAGCCGCAAGTGCCAAAAATAAAATAGCAATAATATGCTTCTCTTTTTTATAAAAATAAAAAAAAGCCATAATTAGTATTGCTACAACTGGTTCCAAATTAGCCCTATCTAGACAATACAAATACGCATAACTAAGAAAAGTAATAATAAATGTCAATTTATGTCTATTATTTTTCTCCCGAATAAATCCCAAACTTAAATAAGTAAACAAATAAATCAATCCAGAAAATAAAACTACAAAAAGGAATAAAGATACTTTTTGAGGAATAAATGAGAAAAAGAAAAAAAAATAAATTTGCGATCGGAAGATAATTACTATTACCCAAATAATTTGGGCTAAAATAAGGATTCAAATCTTTACACCAATCACGCATAGATAAAAAATCATTAAATCTATCTGATTGAAGGAACAAAAACGTATTAAACGGATAAGGCTTATTTAACAGAATACTCTGATAAACAAAATGATAAAATGATGCAACAAGAAAGCCATACAAAATAATCTTAGAAATTAATTTAATTCGATTTTCAGGGTTAGAATAATTTGCTAATGCATTCTCGTTAGCATTTTTTGTTTTCACTTTTGACATAAGTAATTTACTATACCCAAAAATAAACATTTATATTTAATTTCATAGATTCCAAAAGAATCAAATAGATACCGAACAAACATTATTAATAAGGGAGAGTATATATTAAAATTAAGTATTATTTGCTAAAATTCAAAGATGTTTGCTCGTAGAGAAGTTATAACAACTAAAAAACAAATCACCTAGAAATTAATCCGTTCTTTTTCAACAACCAGTGGACGCTTACGAACCTGAGTATGAATGGCTCCAATATATTCACCGATAATTCCAATAAAAAACAATTGTACAGAAGAAAAGAAAAAGACTCCTATGACCATTGGCGCAGTACCAACCTGAAATTCATACCAATAAATCAATTTATAAATAAAATAACCTATCGCGATTAACAAACTAATTAATGCCGAGAAGAACCCAATAAATGCTGATAATCTTAACGGCAATTTAGAGTGATTGGTAAAACCAAGCATTGCCATATCATACAAGGTAAAGAAATTATTTTTGGTTTTTCCCCCGGCCCCGGAAATAAGGATATGGGTCATCCAGATCTCTTAACACTGAAATGAATTTCTGATCATATAATCCAAATCCGGTAAAATTTTTAATCGTTGCATCATTCCCCGAAACACTGGATAAAAGATTATAAAACGTTTTCCGAATTGCAAACATGATAGGATTTTCTTTACTTTTATTCTTTATCCCGATCACTATCTTATAGCCCTCTTCCCACTTATTTAAAAATTGTTCAATCATTTCAGGCGGGTCCTGAAAATCAGCTACCAAAGAAATAACTGCATCACCTTTACATTGAATCAACCCATGAAATGGAGAGCGGATATGCCCAAAATTACGTGCATTGACAATCACTTTAACATGCTTATTTGTTTTAGCAATTTCTCTTAAAATAGTAACGGTTTTATCAGAAGAACTATTATCAATAAACAGATGCTCATAGGTATATTGAGGCATTTTATTAAAAACAGCAGCTACAGCTTCTATTAAAGCTGCTACATTTTCTTCTTCGTTATAACATGCTGTTAAAACAGATATATGTTTTTTTTGTGTTTCCAATTTATATGCAATAATTAGTTTTAAAGAATTCTATTGCTGATATTGCTTCAGCTTCTGTTAAATCAAGGATCTTAGTAAAGAGATAATTATCATCCATCATGATAAGCGGAAGGTGATTTCCTATTCTTTTCTTATCCTGCTTCATAGGATTTATAATTTCCTGAGCCGAAACGTTATTTAAAATAGAAACATCACTCTTTAATAATTCCAAGAATACATTGGCTGTTTTTTCAAATGTCATTTCGGAAATAGCATTCTTTTGAAAAGAAATATAATTTGCCATAACCATTCCTATAATAATCGCCTGACCATGAGGGATTTTGTATTGAGTAGCTGTTTCAATAGCATGGCCAAATTCATGACCGTAATTCAACAAATTACGTTTTCCCTGATCAAATTCATCCCCATCCATGTAAGTCCACTTAATATCCAGAGACGATTGAGTGGCGGCTAAAATAGTAGGGATGTCACGTTGATGTATTTTTGGTAATTGAATCATCAATTTATCCAATGCCTCACTTCCTCCCATGGTGTGAAGTTTTACAACTTCTCCCATACCGCTATAAAAATCTTCTTCTGTTAATGTATTGGTAAATTCAGGGCAAATATAAATCTGATGAGGGGGATAGAATGTTCCTAAAATATTTTTATATGATTTATAGTTTAAAGATGTTTTACTGCCCATGCAACTATCAGCCTGAGCTAGTAACGTTGTTGGAACATAAATCCAATTCAATCCCCTGTAAAACGTTGAAGCTACAAATCCACTTACATCCTGTGTAATACCCCCACCAAACGAAATGATCTTTGTTTTCTTAGTTGGTTTTAAAGAAATGATCTTATCAAATACTATTTCAGAAGCCGTTAATGTTTTATTTTCCTCAATAGCATCCAGTATCAAAACATTTTCTTGATTTGCAATAATACTAAACGATGTTTTATAAAGTTCAAATACTTGTTTATCGATAATAAATACAGCTTCTTTTATGTATAAAAGATCTTTCAAAAACGAAATATCGTTTTCAAAATGTATTTCATAATCATGAATACTGGAGTGTATTTTTTTGATTTTCCCCATCTTATTAAATAATACTATATCCTCCATCTGCAAA
>JACQAK010000081.1 GCA_016194985.1 Bacteroidota bacterium | reverse complement strand
GAAGAGGAACACCAGGCTAACAGAAGAACCGAATTCCTTATTACTAAGTTTTAAGAGGATAACTTTAGCCTCTCTTTAATTAAATGGAAAATGAACAGTCATCATGCCGTTTTGTAACCGAAGATTTTTAGCTCTAAAAATCTCAAAACAAGATTGTTAATTTAACTTAATTATATGCTTTTAAGCAAAATTTCATTAAGTTTGTGACTCTTACATAAATGTCATTAGAAACCAATATAAAAGCAGCCATTAGAGATGTTCCGGACTTTCCAAAACCGGGTATCATGTTCAAAGACATTACCCCTATTTTTGAAAATCAGACACTTTGTAATGAGATTGTAAATGGTTTTATTGATCACATTTCTGTAAAACCAGATGCAATTGTAGGCATTGAAAGCAGAGGCTTTTTATTTGGCCTTTTATTGGCAAATAAATTAAATATTCCTTTTGTTTTAATCAGAAAAGCAGGTAAATTGCCTTACAAAACCATTAGTTACGAATATAATTTGGAATACGGAACTGCTAAGATTGAAATGCATACTGATAGTCTTAAAAAAGGCTGGAATGTATTAATACATGACGATTTATTAGCAACCGGAGGAACAGCAGAAGCTGCAGCTCATCTGGTAAAGCAACAAGGTGCCAATGTAACCGGTTTTAGCTTTGTGGTTGGCTTAGAATTTTTAAACGGAAAACAAAAACTAAATATACACTCAAATAATATCACATGTCTAGCGCAGTATTAGAACCAAATGTTGGAATGAATTTCCAATTAAACGAAAACCAAAACGCCATTGCGGATATGATCCGTAAATTTGGTAAAGAACACATCTACCCTAAAATGATGGAATGGGATGAAGCACAGATCTTCCCTGTAGACGTTTTCAAGAAACTAGGAGAATTAGGATTAATGGGCGTATTAGTGCCTGAAGAGTATGGTGGGTCTGGGTTATCATATACAGAATATGTTACCGCTATTATTGAATTAAGTAAGATTTGTGGATCTATTGGTTTATCAATGGCGGCTCACAACTCTTTATGTACCGGTCATATTTTGGCTTTTGGAAATGAAGCCCAAAAAGCAAAATATTTACCAAAATTAGCTTCTGCCGAATGGATTGGTGCCTGGGGATTAACAGAAACAGGTACAGGATCTGATGCCGGAGGAATGGCTACAACAGCAGTAAAAGATGGAGATTACTATGTATTAAACGGTTCTAAAAACTTCATTACACATGCTATAACAGGAAGTGTAGCAGTTGTTATTGCCCGCACAGGAGCAAAAGGAGATAGCCATGGTATGTCTGCTTTTATTATCGAAAAAGGAACTCCTGGTTTTAAATCAGGAAAAAAAGAAAATAAATTAGGAATGCGCGCCAGCGAAACAGCTGAATTGATTTTTGAAAACTGCAGAGTTCATAAAGATCAAATGATGGGTAAAGAAGGCGATGGATTTATCCAGGCCATGAAAGTATTAGACGGAGGACGTATCTCTATTGCAGCTTTAAGCTGTGGTATTGCCCGCGGAGCCTACGAATGTGCCAGAAAATATGCTAAAGAACGCGAACAATTTGGAAAGCCAATTGCTCAGTTTCAGGCAATCAGCTTTAAATTAGCGGATATGGCTACTGAATGTGAAGCAGCAGAATTATTGACATTTAAAGCGGCTGATTTAAAAAATCGTCACCAAAAAATGACCAAAGAAGGTGCCTTTGCTAAATACTACGCATCTGAAGTATGTGTAAGAAATGCAAACGAAGCCGTTCAGATCTTTGGAGGATACGGATTTACAAAGGATTTCCCTGCTGAAAAATACTATCGTGATAGTAAACTTTGTACTATTGGAGAAGGAACCAGCGAAATTCAAAAATTAGTGATCAGCAGAGAATTATTGAAAGACTAATCATATTGATGATTATAAAAAAGGCTTCGTTTAATACACGAAGCCTTTTTTTGTGTCCTTATAATCACCTAAAGCAGATGCCTTGTATCTATCGATTACAACACCCCCTGTAATAGGCTTAATAAATAGCATGGATCTGTAATAGCAGCGTTCTTATTGGCCACAAAATAAAAATCCCCCGCATTTCTGCGAGGGATTAAATAGTTGTATCAAATAACGAAATTATTGAATAATCAACTTACGTGTGATTTTTTCATTTTTGTAATTCAGATTTACAAAATAAACGCCACCTGTTAATTTTAAATCATTAATAGTAACATTATTAAATCCGTTAGCCACATCCACATTGCGCTTGTAAACAACTCTTCCGGCAACATCTCTGATATCCAGATCAAATTTTTCGGCTACAGTAGCATCAATCAATAAATAGAATTCGCCTGACGTTGGATTTGGAGCTAATACATATTCGAAATGAGAAGCTGCATTCTCTTTAACACCAACAGTAGATGCAACATAACAAGGGAAGTTAACCCCTGTTGTATAAGTTGGGCTGGCAATGTATGTCATATTACTAAAGTCGATATAGCAAGCATAACGAACGCTATCGATAAATGGATTACGGTTTCCTTGTAATGAATCTAAAAAGTCATTACGTGAAATTTCCCAAGCATCTGGTAAATCCTGGAAATGCCATTTTTTCAATACATTTTGATCTTGCCCGTAAGCAATTGTTCCGCTGATTGGATTTCTCAATTTCCAGTTTTGAGGAACTCCGGAAGCATTATTTTGTCCGTTATAAGCAGTACACATATACATAATAGCGCGGGCAAAATCTCCTTTATGAGAATTTCTTGGTTCAAAAACATGATGTCCGTTAATATCGCTACCGTATTTGCAATTCAAATAAGAACCTTGCAACGTTGTAACTTCACCTTGAGGGTAATTGCTACGAACCGCATTTACGTCATTTTGATTGGTAGGGAATAAATGGTGTTGATCATTATATTCAGGTCTCGTAGGCATCCAGTTGTGGCAATAGCTATGTTCGCGGCTCATATAAGACCAATCAAATGGCTCAGTATAAACGTAGTTTTCGCTACTATAAACACAAGTCACTACTTTTTGACCGGCTGTTGTATCACGGGCAGTAAATAATTTGATCATAGTTTCATCATAATTACCATAAAAAGTAGATTGATGAGGATAAATATGAGCGCTTAGATCAGATAAGAATGTAGGGTTAGCTGTACTAATAGAGACGTATTCGTTAACTGGTTGCATGCTTCCGGAAGCGGTAAAACCACCTGTTAAAGGATTAGTGGTTAAATAGTTGGTAAATGAACCAGAACCATTATAAGAAAAAATAGCTAACTGATATGACAATCCTGCATAAATATTGCTGATACCGATATTTGTTCCACTTCCACTGTAAATTACTTTACTGGAACCGATAGCATCACCAACCATATAAGCTACACCATTAACCGGAACATCTGTAATAGCTGATGAACTTTCTTTTTTCAATATTAAATATCCATTAGGAGAACCTGATGCTCCGGAAAAAGAAGCCGCGGCTCTGTAAGATTTAATATTGGAAAAAGTTAAATTAGTTGGTTGTGCTGTAGGTTGAGTAGCTAAATTTCCTCCAATACCATTTAAGTTAATAACATAGGCACCTTCATTGGCATCATTATTATTAATTGTTAAAATCGCCGATCTTGTTCCTGACGCAGAAGGATTGAATGAAACAGTTAAAGGAATATTAGAAACCGCATTTACAGTAGCAGGTGCTGTAGGAGCTGTTACGGTATAATCAGCGGCAGCAGGACCGGTTAATGCAAACGAACTGATTGTTAAAGGAGAAACGCTTCCTAAATTTTCGATAGTGAAGTTTACAGTTGTTGGGGTTCCAACAGCAGAATTAAATAATGAGGAGTTCCCACCTGATAAAATAGTAGTACCTGCCTGTTTTACATTAATTTCCTGAGCTGTAACAGGAGCTGCGGCGATATTGATCTCATCAATACCTACATTGTTTCCGGTTGTTTTGGCCGTTAGGATCCATCTTAAGTAGCGAGAGCTTGCATTTGGCGTAACTGTATAATTTGTATAAGCCGTGCTGCTCAAGTTATTTGTAAATACAGTTAAATCAGTCCATGTAGTTCCATTGGCAGACTCCTGTAATTTAAAAGTGCCCGACCAGGCGCCACCTGTATTCCATCCTTTCAAATAATAACTTACAACACCCATTTGATCGGCAGTATAAATTTGAACATATTCATTTGTTCCAGATGTAGCAGCTGTATTATCAATTTTACCGGCCAAACCTGACTGTCCGGTAGCATAGGTAAAAGTGCCTCCTATATTTGTAGACCATCCTGTAGAACATGGTGTAAAACTGGATGCCGAGATAAAATTCTCAAAATTATACCCGGTAGGCAGTGGGCATTGTGCTTGTGCATTTGCAAAACCCAGACCCACAAGAACTGCAAATAGTTTAATTTTTTTCATGATTGTTTTTTTAGTTATTGATATATATAAATTGACTCATAGTTTTTGTTGCAAGATGTTTTAAAAAGATAATTTAGTACCGAAAATAAAAGTGCGACCTACTCCAAAAAACACAGATGCTGAAGTCGCATTAAATCCATTAGCACTCTGTGAAGCTCCATTATTCTGAGCATCACTTATATATCTGAAATTAAAAACATTATTAATCGTTGTATAGAAATTAACGGTAAATACTTTAAAAGGTACTTCATATCCCGCACTTAAATCACATAAATAATATGCAGGCAATCTCCAGCTTTCTCTGTTTCTGTTATCGATAACATTACCAGATTGGTCAACACTTTTATTATTTAAATCCATGGCACTAATATTCGCATAATTTTTATCGAATCTGATAACTCTCGGCTTGATATAAAGTCCTTTAACAGGTTTAAATTTTACAGCCAATCCCATTTGACTTTGAGCTGCATTACCAACATGAACACCTTTAGCATTATATGTAATAGAATCCTGAACCACAAAATCTGTGTTATAAGAATAAATAGTACCTCCTGAGTTGTATCTCCAATCACCCAAAGAGAATATCGCTTCTATATCTATTTGCTTAATAGGCTTATAATTAGCTTCAAATTCAATTCCTTTATAAATCAAATCAATACCATTAGAAATAAAGGTATTACCATTAATATCTGACCTGGATGCTTGTGGTTGATTTTGCCAAGATGTATAATATCCATTTACATTAACGTAAAACGTATTATACTTCATGCCATATCCAAGTTCATAAGATTGTATATATTGCGGTTTGAACCCCTTGTTGATTTTATTACTGAAATTAATCGTATTATCAAATCTTTGAGGGATTTGCATAATACCAACATTGGCAAATACATTATGGTGATCATTAAGGTTATAATTTGCACCACCTTTGATTGTATATCCCCACTGCCAAACCCATGGAGTAACAGACGCATGAGCCTCCTTAGAGTTAATATCATACCCCTTTGCATTTAAAATATATTGAGGAGGTGCCGAGCCTGCATTTTGTTTAATAAATGTTGTATCACCATTAGTAGTAACGGTTGCCCCCCTTACAGCAGTTATTTGTTGTTCTCCATTCCAATATAATGTTTCTCCCGACTGAACTGCCTGATCAAAATGATGCCCATCAATGACTAAATCTTTTTTCTTATAGAAATCTGTTCTGTTAAAACCTGTTTTAGATCCTGTTGCTGTAAAAAATGCCGACCACTTATCTTTTTTAAACTCAACCTGACCAAATAATCCGGCCCATTTCACCGTACTATTATAATTAGAGCCATATACATCATTGATTCGTTTGGTAAAATTTTTAGGATCCAAATAATCCAAATTAGGATTACGTGTTGTTTCAACATAATAATCACCTCCCAGTAAATTATAAACTGTACTGGTATGATAGCCCTTGTAATATCTTAAATCGAGACCATAAGTAAAGTCCAGCATTTTATTAAGTTTAGTAGTAGCCGTAGATAATAAACCAACCCACTTGTGGTCATTATTAAGTTCTCTGATTATAGTAGATGATTTTTTTTCTCCCGGAAATACACTGGTAGGTCCTCCCACACTTGTTGGTGAACTAACCTCAATGTAACCCGTTATAGAATCCCTTTTAGTAGGCAGTCCCGGAGCAAAACTTGTACCTCCTCCTGTACCCATTGAGGCATAAGCTACAGTTGACAAATTCGTTTTTTCTGATATTTTCCAGAAATGACTGATATTAACTAATGGTTTATGAAACTCATTAATCTGGCTATTAAACACAGTCGTTTTATCTAACCTTGTCATATCAGAATTCCATTTTAAATCTCTATCACCTTGTAATGTCGTAGTATATTTAACACCAGTAGTACTCATATCACGTAATACCGAATCTGTATTAACACCTAATTTAGTGGCATAATCTCTGTCATATACAGCAATTTGAACTTTGTTGGTTCTTGAGCCATGAGATTGTGGGGCACCGTTCACTCCTACACTGATAATATGACGGGGATTCGGCATAAACTGAACTTTAGCAAAATAAGAATAAGCGTTATACCAAGTCCCCTGAACCCAACCGTCTCCATTTCTATAGGTTCCTGCCAGAGTAAAACCCCATTTATTATTAACCAAACCAGAGTTATATGCTAAACTCATTAAATTTGCATTATTATTACCCCACTCTTTTTTAACAACTAATTGTTTTTTTTCGTTAATACCGTTAGTAATAAAGTTCATCGTTCCTCCTACAGAAGATATAGCCAATTTTGAAGCTCCTAAACCTCTTTGAATTTGCATACTCTTGGTAATATCTTTTAAACCGTCCCAGTTACTCCAGTATACTTGTCCATTTTCCATATCATTTACAGGAACACCATCTACCAACACTCCAATATTTCGTTGATCAAATCCTCTGATCGTCACCCTGGAGTCTCCTGCCCCACCTCCCTGAGATGTAGCATAAGCCCCCGGCGTAGTATTAGCAATCATACTAATATCTTTTCCTCCTAATTCTTCCTGTATTTTTGTAGCTGAAATTGAGCTAAAAGCAACAGGAGTCTCTCTTATTTTTGCCATATCGGCCACTACTTCTACTTCATCTAAAACTGTATTTTCTAATTTAAATTCGAAGTTTTTATTAGAGTATAATTTTACTTTTTGAGTAAATTTAGAGTACCCCAGCATAGTTACCTCCAATACATAATCCCCTTTAGGTAATTTTAAACTAAAATTACCATCTAAGTCGGCAACAGCACCAACTCCTGCTTTTGCCATAATCGTAGCCCCTATTAACCCTTCCCCTGTTTCTGCATCTTTAATAGAACCAGATAAAATTACTTTTGAACTATCCTGTGCTCTCACAAGCATAGAACAAAATACTAATACAAAAAATAAACTAGTTTTTAACATACACTTTTTAAAATGTAAAGGGCTGAGTATTTCATCAGCCCTATTTACTTTAATTAATTTAAAAATTATTGAATAATTAATTTTTCGGTTTTAGTACCTACTTCATTTTTAACAATAGCATAGTACAGTCCTTTAGATATTCCTAAATTCCTTAAAACAACAGTACTCTCAGAATTTAAAACTACATGAGTATATACAATTTGCCCCACAGCATTCATAATATTTATTTCTTTAATAGATTTATCAGAAACAAATGCTACTTCATTACCATTAGATGGATTAGGAAATACTTTTAAACTTACTGATTTTGTTAATGCCTTCACTCCAGTGGCTACATTACAATCACAAGTATGAATACCCAAATTAGACCAATTATCCTTAGGTAATGAATCCCATTGTAAAGTTACAACAAAAGGAGATGGATTAGATGTTACACCTTGTTCTACAGTATGTTTTCTTTGCAATGAATGATCTTTAGTCCACCATTTTCCAGCAGATCCGTCATAGGGAGGTTGATCACTCCAAGCCGGAGTTGGCTGAACACCAATCTCTCCAAAAATATCAATTCTTTGATACGGACTAATTCTTGCTAAAACCATTGCATCATCTCCGTTTACATAGGTAGGTGCCGGATAAGCATGATCCAATTGTTGAGCCAATGCCTGAAGAGCAGGGCTGCAAGCCGGTGAGCTGGCATTACCGGTAGTTTGCCCGTTAGCAATCACAAAGGTACTATACGAAGCAATTGTACCTGTTAAGTCTGTACTGTCTGATCCTGTAGCAGAACCATTAGAATAACGAACCAAACGATAGTTACTTAAGTTAATAGTATTTGCTGTTGGATTATAAAACTCAATAGCTTTGTTATTTCCTGACCCCTCACAATATTCAGAAATAAATAACTCTGAACAGTTTTGTGCTTTACCTGCTAAAGCAACTGCAATTAATGATAAACTTAGTAAAGTTTTTTTCATGTTTTTATGATTTTAGATGTTTTTACTTTTTTAATTGCTAAAAGCGGTTTAAGGCGGATTACAGAATAGTTTTCCTCTTATAGGGTGGTCACTTTATTAGCGAAACAAAAATAAGACAATTTGAACTATCCACAAACAATTGTGAATAAAAATGATAATTATGTAAGAAACATTTAACAATTACTTAATGCCTAAACAGATTTAAGCCAAATTGTTAATTTACCTGCCTTTATGCGGTTAAAATTTTCATTTTTTAACGAATGTTGCTTCTTTTAGCCCACAATAAAAACTACATTTGCTAGTTAAATATCAAAATAATGACAAAACTCTTTACCATAAGCTTTTTAGCTGCCACATTCACTTCTTTTTCGCAATCCCCTTTTAGTTTTTCGATAAACGGTACTTTAAGAAAGGCTGCCGAAAATTCTTATACATATATACATCACAAATGGGATGGAAAAGATGTAACAGACAGCGCCAAAATAAAAGGTGGAAAATTTACATTTAACGGAAAAAGTTCTGAATCCAACATGTACTGGATCACCAGATCCCGTAATATCAACGAACAGCCCAATGTTATTTTCTTTGTGGATGCCGGAAAAATTACAGTTACAGGAAGTATCGACAGTTTACCTCAGGCTAAAATTGTGGGTGGACAAACTCAAAAAGATTATACCGATTATAATGCGATGATGTTTGGCTTTGGATCAAAACAACAATCCCTTGTCAATGAATACAACGAAGCTAAAAATCGTGGAGACGCAGCTACCATGAATGCTAAAGTGGCCGAATATCAAAATATGGACAAAGAAGTGAAAGCTTCCATTGAAGGATTTATCAAAAATCACCCAAAATCAGCGGTTAGTGGTTACGCTATCTACTTTAATAATCAAAATAATACCAATGCCTCCATTGAAGATCTGGAAAGAGTGGTGAGCCTTTTGGATAAGAGTGTATTAAATACCAAGTACGGAAAATTAGCTCAGGAAAAATTAAATCAGTTAAGAGGTACTACTATTGGCTACCCTGCTACGAACTTTGCCCAGGCCGATCCTAATGGTAAAATGGTAAATTTAAGCGATTTTAGAGGGAAATACGTATTGGTTGATTTTTGGGCCAGCTGGTGTGGGCCTTGCCGAGCCGAAAATCCTAATGTGGTGATGGCTTATAATAAATACAAAGACAAAGGCTTTACCGTATTAGGCGTTTCTTTTGACAGGTAAACTCTTTGGCATTACCAGCATTCCTCAAAACCTACTGCTGGATAAAGAAGGAAAAATAGTTGCCAAAAACTTAAGAGGTCCGGATTTAGAAGCAAAACTGGAAGAAATCATTAAATAATCATCCTATTACCTGATTTATAGATAGCTCACTGAAAAAACTCAAAATTATTTAAAACTTATACTAAATTTGCTAGCCTTAAAATAAACATATATGAAGAAACGTACCTTAGGATTTTTAACATTATCAGCTGTTGCTTTTACAGCTTTTGCACAAACAACTGAGCCGGTTATTATGACTATAAACGGAAAACCGGTTTACAAAAGTGAATTCGAAAATGTTTACAAAAAAAACAGTGGAAAAGAAGTAAACAAAGAACAAAAATCGGTGAAAGAATATGTGGACTTATTTTCTACATTTAAAATGAAAGTGTTTGAAGCCGAAGCCAATGGTTTAGATACCAATACTTCTTTTAAGACTGAATTGGCCGGCTACCGCAAACAATTGGCTGCTCCTTATTTAACAGATAAAAATGTGAACGATGCTTTAATTCAGGAAGCTTACGATCGTATGAAAACGGAGATCAAAGCCTCCCATAAACCAAACAGGATACAACAAACTATAATGCCAAATTAAATGCCGTAAAAGGAATTGCCGCTGCATTAAATTCAGGTAGCGATAAATTTTCGGCTGTAGCCAAAAAAACATCCGAAGATCCTTCGGCTGTTGACAATGGTGGTGATTTAGGGTACTTTACCTCTTTACAAATGGTGTATCCTTTCGAAAATGCCGCTTATAAAGCTAATGTAGGCGATATTACCATGCCGGTAAGAACACGTTTCGGATATCACATTTTAAAAATAGCAGATAAACGCCCTAGCCAGGGAGAGATTTTAACCGCTCACATCATGGTGAAATTTGCGAAAGACATGAGCGAAAAAGATAAAGCGAATCTGAAAACAAAAATAGATGAGATCTATGCTAAATTAAAAGCCGGCGAGAAATTTGAAGATTTAGCTCGTCAGTTCTCAGACGATAAGCCAAGTGCAGAAAAAGGTGGACAATTACAATGGTTTGGCAGTAGCCGTATGCCTATCGAATTTGAGAAAGCTGCTTTTGCATTAGCCAATAATGGCGATTACAGCGAACCTTTTGCTACAAATTATGGATGGCATATTGTGAAACGCCTGGATAAAAAAGGACTGGCTCCTTTTGCAGATATGAAAGGAGACCTAAAACAACGTATCGGAAAAGATAGCCGTACACAGGCTGGCAGAGAATCGTTGATTGCAAAAATTAAGGCCGAAAATAAATTTACAGAAAACGCTGCATCAAAAAAAGAATTTTTAAAAGTGCTTGATTCTACCGTTTATCAGGGCAGATGGGAAGCCAGTAAAGCTGATAAATTAACAAAAGATCTGTTTAGTTTAACCACCCCTGATGGTGTAAAAACAACTTATGCTCAAAAAGGATTTGCAAAATATATCGAATCACATCAAACATCCAGAGCTAAAATGGATAATAATATGTTTTTACAACAATCCTATAAAAACTTTGTGGACGAAACAATCATTAACTTCGAAGATGCAAATCTTGAAGCTAAATATCCTGAATTCCGTAACTTATTAAAAGAATACAGAGATGGAATTTTATTGTTTGATTTAACTGATCAGAAAGTATGGAGCAAAGCTGTAAAAGATACTGCCGGCTTAAAGGAGTTTTATGAAAAAAATAAAAATAACTACTTATGGGACGAACGTGCAGAAGTAACCACATACAAATGTACCGACGCTAAAATCGCTAAAGAAGTACGTGCTCTTTTAAAGAAAAATAAAACTGAAAAAGAAATTACCGAAGCAGTAAATAAAACCTCTCAATTAAACGTTATTCCTGAAAATATTACCTATTTAAAAGGAGAAAACAAAGATGTGGATGCTAACTGGAAACAAGGAGTAGTAGCTACTGACATCAAAGATGCAAAAGACAATAAAATCACCATTTTGGTGATCAATAAATTATTGGGTAAAACGCCTAAAACAATTGCTGAAGCAAAAGGAATGATTACAGCAGATTATCAAAACTATTTAGAAAAAGAATGGTTAGCTTATCTGAAAAACAAATACACCGTTAAGGTAAACGAAGACGTTTTAAACACAGTAAAATAACGATAAAAATTAAATCAAAAAGGCTGTAACAATTATGATACAGCCTTTTTGATTTTATAAAAAAACCTTGCAACGACACGCTTACATAAAACCAATCATCATCTTAGGGCACATATTGCTTTTAGGAACGGCCTGTTCTAAATCATCAGAAACTGAATCAGAAGACAAAGGAAAGATCATCGCCAAAGTAAATTCCAGTAATTTATATGCTAACGACTTGGAACATATGACTCCTAAAGGCTTGTCCTCGTCCGATAGTGTGGCCTTTATTCAAACATATATCAATAAATGGGCTTATAACGAAGTGTTTTATCAACAAGCTATTAATTACCTGAGCGAAGAAGAACTGGATATAACCAAAGAAATCGAGAATTATAAAAAAGAGCTTCTGTCCTACAGATTTCAAACTAAACTCATCGATCAGAAACTGGATACCACTGTTACATTGGCTCAAATTGAAGATTATTACAACGCCAATTCACAAAACTTTTTATTGAAAAATAATATAGTAAAGGTTTTATATGTGAAAACCCCTCTCAATATTCCCAATTTAGCCAAACTAAAAAAACTTTGCTATTCCACTAATCCCAAAGATGCAGAAGCCCTTAAAAGCATGTGCATTCAATATGCAAACAATTTTTTTATGAATGATAATACCTGGCTGATGTTTGATGATCTGAAAAAAGAGATCAGTCAACTGAAAGATATTCCCGAATATAATTTACAGGATGGCAAAACATTTGAATTTACAGATGCCAATAGTTTTTATTTTTTAAAAATCATTGAAGTAAAATCCAAGAATACCTTATCTCCTTTAAACTTTGAAAAAAACAATATTAAAAATATGTTGATCAATCAACGAAAACAACAATTGATTAACTCCATTAAAAAAGACTTTTTTGATAAAGCCAAAACAAATAAAGAATTAGAAATTTATAATTAACTTAGTAAAATGAATTTGAAACTAGCTATAGCCTTTTTATTTAGCGTCACCATTGCCTCAGCCCAACCAAAAATACTGGATAAAGTAGTTGCTATCGTTGGTAAAAACCCACTACTTTTATCTGAAGTTGAAACCAATCTATTACAACAAAAAGAAAAAAAGGAAATTTCGGAAGCCGACAGATGCAAAGTATTTGAAGATTTATTATTTCAAAAACTACTTTTATCACAGGCCGACAGAGATAGTATTGTGGTAGCAGATGCAGAAGTAGACAATGAATTGAACAGACGTATCCAATATTATGTGGGGATGTTAGGTAGCGAAGAAAAATTTGAAGCTTTTTACGGGAAACGAATCAGTGTTTTTAAAGACGAATTAAGAGATGATGTAAAAAATCAACTATTAGCTCAAAAAATGCAACAAAAAGTAACCGGTGAAACAAAATTAACACCGAGTGAAGTACGTATGTTTTATAATACTTTGCCGATAGACAGTTTACCTTTGGTTAATTCTGAACTGGAAATAGGCCACATTGTGATGAGACCTCCTGTTTCTGATGAAGCCAAACAAGCTGTTCGTGCCCAATTAGAAACATACAGACAACGAGTTACCAACGGCGAAAGTATCAGTGTAATTGCTGCCTTATACAGCGAAGATCCCGGCTCCGCAAAAAACGGAGGATATTACGAATTTGGCCGTGGGCAGATGGTTCCTGAATTTGAAGCAGTATCATTCAGGTTAAAACCGGGTGAAGTTTCGGAAATATTCGAATCAAGCTACGGATACCATTTTATTCAATTGGTTGCCCGTAAAGGAGAAATGGTACAGGTAAGACATGTATTAATGTCGCCAAAAGTATCTCAACTGGAAATATTAAAAGCCAAAGATAAATTAGATAGTATCAGAGAATTAATTGCAACAGGCCAGATGAAATTTGCAGATGCTGCCTTAAAATACAGTACTGATAAAGATACAAAACAAAACGGAGGATTATTAATTAATCCGGCCGCCAGTAGTACTAAATGGGAACTGGACGAAATCGGTGAAATGGATCAGAACCTGGTATTTATGCTGGAAAATCAGATGAAAGTGGGTGATGTAAGCCCTGTTATTCAATATGTAGGAACAGATGCCAAACAAGCCTGGCGAATTATTTATTTAAAGTCAAGAACAGAACCGCATAAAGCCAATATGCAGGATGATTATATAAAACTCTTAAATATGGCTTCGTATGAAAGACAGAAAAAAGCAATAAAAGATTGGATCGCAAAAAAATCAAAATCTACTTATATAAAAATTGACAGCGAATTTAATAGCTGTAAATTGGAGTATAACTGGACAATTACTCAATAACGATTGCTCATAATATTACCCATTAATTTGACATATGAATTATAAAAACGATGTAGAAGCCATAGACGCCTTTGTAGTAAAATACAAAGAGCTAAATGCAGAAATAGGTAAAGTGATTGTTGGACAAAACGATACCGTAAAAAATGTACTTATCTCTATCTTTTGTAAAGGACATTGTTTATTAGTGGGCGTGCCGGGACTAGCCAAAACATTATTGGTAAATACTATTGCCGATGTTTTAGGCTTATCATTTAACCGTATCCAATTTACACCGGATTTAATGCCCAGTGATATTGTAGGTTCTGAGATCCTGGATGAACAACGCAATTTTAAATTCATCAAAGGACCTTTATTTGCAAATATAGTATTGGCCGATGAAATTAACCGTACGCCTCCAAAAACACAGGCCGCTTTATTAGAGGCCATGCAGGAACGTTGTGTTACTACTGCAGGAAAAAAATATGAATTGGGAAATCCATTCTTTGTATTGGCAACACAAAACCCTATCGAACAGGAAGGAACCTATCCCCTACCCGAAGCTCAGTTAGACCGTTTTATGTTTAATGTTTGGCTAGATTACCCAAGCTTTCAGGAAGAATTACAGGTTGTAAAATTAACTACCACCGATACTAAAGTAGACTTAAAAAAAATCATTTCCGCTGAAGAAATCATTTATTTTCAAAATGTGATCCGTAAAATTCCGGTGGCCGATAACGTTCTGGAATATGCCGTTAAACTGGTAAATAAAACCCGATTGAATTCAGAATTCAGTGCAGATGTCACTAAAAAATATTTATCATGGGGAGCAGGCCCACGTGCCTCTCAATTTTTGGTATTGGGCGCTAAATGTCATGCGGCTATAAATGGAAAATACAGCCCCGATATTGAAGATGTGAAAGCTGTAGCCAATGCCATTTTAAGACACCGTATCATCCGTAACTACAAAGCAGAAGCAGACGGCATGAGTATTGAAGCAATTATTGAACAACTTAAATAATTAGTTAATTAGTCGATTTGATAATTAGAAAATTAAAAAAATATTTCACCTAAAAATAAACTATATAAACTCCGCATTCTTCGCTACAATACTCAGCGAACTTTGCGGTTAAACAAGAAACCAACTTATGAGTAAATTAATTTTAGCCAACGATGGCATTGACGCAGTAGGAAAAAGCTTATTAGAAAAAGCAGGCTTTACGGTTGTAACCGAAAAAGTAGCACAGGAAAATTTAGCTGCAGAAATTAATGCAAAAAATTACGTGGCCTTAACCGTTCGCAGTGCTACTAAAGTAAGGAAAGATGTGATTGATGCTTGTCCTAACTTAAAAGTAATTGGCCGTGGCGGTGTTGGGATGGATAATATTGATGTGGAATATGCCCGTTCAAAAGGATTACAGGTTATTAACACACCCGCCGCATCCAGCAATTCGGTAGCTGAATTAGTATTTGCACATTTATTTAATGCCGTTCGGTTTGTATACGACAGTAACAGGCAAATGCCTTCGGTTGGTCATACAAAATTTGATGACCTAAAGAAAAACTATTCAAAAGGAATTGAATTAAGAGATAAAACACTGGGTATTATTGGATTTGGACGTATTGGACAATACACTGCCAAAATTGCCTTAGGCTGCGGTATGAAAGTGATGGCTTATGATCCCTTTGTAAAAGAAGCAAACTTACATTTGGATATTCATGGAACCAATGGCGTAGATGTAAAAATTAATACTGTTAGTTTAGAAGACCTAATTTCAAACTCCGATATGATTTCGATGCATGTACCAGGCGGAAAAATGATTACTGAAAAAGAAATCGCAGCCATGAAAAATGGTGTGATCTTAATCAACACATCCCGGGGAGGAGTGATTGATGAAACAGCTCTGATCAATGGATTGAACTCAGGTAAAATAGCACATGCCTGTTTGGATGTATTTGAAAACGAACCAACACCTAACGAAGCTTTATTAAAACACCCAAAAATATCTTTAACACCTCACATTGGAGCAGCTACCAACGAAGCACAAGAGCGTATTGGTGTCGAATTAGCTGAAAAATTAATTGATGCGTTGAAGTAATTATTACCAACACAGAGTACCAGAGAAAAATAAAATTCACAGAGATGTTTTGAAGTATTTCAATAAAACTCTGTACATAACAAATACTCCGGTTCTCTGTATTGAAAAAAGCTTTTGTTCTGATTGAACTATCTAATAATGAAACTTAGTCTATTCGCATTCTTATTCATTTCTGTTTCCTCTACTGCTCAATATGCCCTTAAAATAAAAAGAGAAGACAATCGTTTTCTCTTTTTTCAAACCGGATTAAAAAACGATACCATTATTAAAAACAAAACCGATCTGTTTTTAATAAAACTTCCGGATAGCTTAAAAAATAACATCCAGATATTTTTAAAGAATGCTCAATTCATTACCACAGATAAAGACTCCATTTATCGGTTAAGACCTGTTCCCGGAATGAAATATTCGCATTCAAAACCGGATACCGTGTTTAATACTCTATTAGAGGGAAACTGCGAACCCTCAAAGATGATTCATATCGAATTTATAAATACCCTTACTCAAAAGGTGTTTTTGAAAAATAATTTTATTGTGAGGTAAAACCTTTTCTGCTATATTTATAAAAACAATTTTATGTCGTCAACTTCAAAACATCCTAAAGGACTACTTTTTTTAGCATTTACTGAATTCTGGGAAAGATTTGGCTATTACCTAATGATAGGCATTTTCTTTTTATACATGACTGATACCGAAACAGGAGGCTTTGGGTGGGAAAGCGGTAAAGCCTCTGATATTTTTGGAACCTTTATAGCCTGTGTGTATTTAACACCATTTATTGGTGGTTTGTTAGCCGATATGAAACTAGGTTACCGTTTTGCCGTTACACTGGGGGGTATATTAATGGGTATTGGCTATTGCTTGTTATCCATACATGAAGAATGGGCTTTTTATACATCACTGGGAATCATGATCGTTGGAAATGGTTTTTTTAAACCCAACATCTCTACCTTATTGGGTAATCTGTATAATGATCCGCAATACAAAGCCAATAAAGATACCGGTTATAATTTATTTTACATGAGTATTAATATAGGTGCTTTTCTTTGCAACTTTATTGCGGCTTTTATGCGCATAAAGTACGGCTGGAGCTGGGCCTTTATTTCTGCAGGAATCGGAATGTTTTTAGGAGTGATTACGTTCTGGATCGGCATGAAACATTACAAACATGTAGACATCAGAAAAGAACCTAAACCGGAAGATAAGCCTGTTATTATGCGCTTTTTGAAAGTATTGGGAATCGCCCTCGGCTTTGGAGCACTGGGATGGTTCATCCCTGATACTATTTTTGGAAGTGATAGTACGGATGCCTTTTTATGCGCCT
>JACQAK010000080.1 GCA_016194985.1 Bacteroidota bacterium | reverse complement strand
CATATCACCGGCATATTTAGTAGTTTTACTCATAGATCCCCCTGCTTTTTCCCAAAGCTCACGTTTCCAAAAAGTAGATTCCTGCTGTATGAATTGAAAGTCGTAGGTATAGTATCTGTACTTTGACCATCTGCCCCATGGCAATGTAATTCTGCTAAGCATAGCACCATTTTCGGTGTATTCTCGTGGTATACCCATTAGCCATTTAACATCAGGAAATTGAGTGAATATGTTTGCAACTTCAAAAAAACAAAAGGGAACATATAAATCGTCGGAGTTAATCCATGCCATTATGTCTCCTGTACTTTTTTCAAATCCTTTTTGTACGCCATGATACTGCCCTTCGTCTTTCTCACTAACCCAATAGTGCAGCTTATCCTCATACTTTTTTATGATGGCTACGCTTTCATCAGAACTGCCACCATCAATAATAATATATTCAAGATTGGGATAATTTTGATTTAGCACAGAAAGAATAGTCGCTTCAAGGTATTTAGCACTATTGTAATTTACAGTAACTATAGATATTTTTGGGTAATTTTCCACCTTAGCCTGATTATAAATATATATATTTTATCTTTAAACAACTAATTTGAATTCCATAGCACATATTATTAATCCATTTATGGCAGCTAAGAATTCAGATTTATATTCTGCTCAACCTATCACTTTCGAAAGTATGCGGAGGGCTAAATCTAAAGCCAAAGGTATCGTGGAGGTGGAATTACTAAGTGCTCAGTTTTCTGCGGATAGAGAACTGGTTCCTCCGGATTTCACAAAAACAAAAAACCTTGAAGGATCTGTTTTGGATGTTCAGCAATTTGATCAAACACTCAAACTTCCTTTTATTGCTGATATTCTTAACCGGCTTTATACTGAAAGCAATGCCGAATTTTTGATTTACACCAATGTCGACATCGGCTTATATGAAGACTTTTATATTCAGGTCAACCATTTTATAAATTCGGGATTGGATGCTTTTATTATCAATAGAAGAAGATTGAAGAATACATATACCCAAATTTCTCAACTACCTGACATATATACAAATAAAGGAAAATCACATCCCGGTTTTGATTGTTTCGTTTTTCACAGAAGTTTATACCCGAAATTAAAATTGGATGGAATTTGCATTGGCGTTCCATTTGTGGAAATTTCATTTTCTCAGAATCTATTTGCTTTGAGTTCTCATTTTAAATTATTTGATAAGGAATATCTGACCTTTCATATTGGGGAGGAAATATTTAAGAAGCGGGCATCTAAACAATACTATAAATATAATCAGAAACAATTTTGGAAAATCGCTGAGCAGTTAATGCCTGTAATGGACACAAAAAAGGTCCCTTATTCTCACCATATCCTACCTGTAAGACTAATAAAATGGGGATTGCACCCTTGTTTCCCGATAAGATTAATGTTGAAATTAGAATTAAAGCGATTAAAACTTTTGTAATATTTTTTTTAGTCCCATAGTATTATGAATGAAATTTTCTTCACTGCATTCATAATAATCGTAGTCATCATTTATGTTGTTTTTATAAACATAACCTAATGTCTCATTAAATTTTATAGCCTTTTCATTTTGGTTACTTATTTTGGCTCTTAATGTGGTTAGCTTCAAATCCTCAAATCCAAAATCCATTAAGGCAACTGTTGCGCCAATAGGAATGTATGTGTTTAAGTATTCTTTTTCACCCACAAAAATGCCTGCCTCTGCACTATTATCGCTTTTATTAATGTCTTTCAGATGTATGAGTCCAATCTCCTTTTCCTTGTATATGATTATGAAAAAAAAATTATACTGCTTATCAAGTTGCCGATACCAGTCAATTTGTTCACTTTTACTGATAGGATGTTGGTATTGCATATTTAGCCTAACATGGTCCTGATTTCTCCATTGACGGATTTTTTCAATGTCCTGCTCGCTAATTAACCTTAGCGTTATGCCATATCTGTTAATAAGCATTACATCTTTATTTTGATAGAAAAATGAGGTTTCTGGAACCGAGAATTATATAGCCTGTTGATGTATATACCCATAACACTATTACTTGCCAATATCAAAGAAATGGCTATTACAACAAGTGATAAAAAACCTAAACCATGGCCCAACGCAAAATGCTGGTAGATATAATAACCAGCTAAAGCTAATGATGTAATAGAACTCACAATACATATTGCAAGCATAAATTTCAATGGAATACTGGTATATAGAAACAGTAAACGAAATGAAATTCTCAGTAAGTCAAAAAGTGAGTACCCTGATCGTCCTTCTTTTCGATGATTTCTATCAATTTCAACAAATTGAACGTCATAGGTATACCATGATAAAATCTGATTTAAAAAAATATGATCCTGTGAATGTCTGTTAATATTTTTGGCCATAGCAGAACTTATTAGTCGCACAGATGAACCCACATTAGCGCCTCCTTCCAGTTTATTGAATAGTTTCTTAATTAATTGAGACCCCAAATTTCTTAAGTAATGTTGAGTTTCTTCCTTGTAGTTACCAAACACAACATCTGTGTTGGTTTCTTTTTGCTTGACAATCAGTTTTTCTATTTCACTTGGATTTACTTGCAAATCATCATCAAGCGTGACAATATATTTTCCATTGGCTTCACTTATTCCACACAATGTTGCTCCGTTTTGCCCAAAATTTTTAGTAAGCTTTATAATTGTAACCTGATTAGGATATGTTTTCTTTAATTCCAGTAATCGCCTCCAACTTTCCTTAATTCCATTATCTTCAACAAATATTACTTCAAAGCTTGTTTGAGTTTTTTGCATAAGGTCATTAATTCCCTTATAGGTTGGTTCCAGCGTATCAATGCTATTATAAACCGGTATTACAAACGAAAAATCAATCATAAATTATATTTCAGATAATTCACTACAAACTAAGTTACTAATCTCAAGAATACATGCTGCTACACTCAATCCTACACCAAAGCCGCATAATAAAACTTTACCATTTACGGTTTTCAAATGCAATGATGCGGTTAGCGGAATACTTGCTCCGTTTGTATTTCCAAAGTTTTTAAGAGTTGTTGGAACCTTGCACGGATCAATTTTTTGCTTCGACATAAGCATATCTAAAATTAGCTGATTTGCCTGATGAAAAACATAGGCTTCAATTTCCTGATGTTTGACACCTGATAAATCAAATAATTCATCAATTACCGGATTAACCTTACTGATACTAAATTGAAATACTTCCATTCCTTTCATTGCCATAATTGGGGGGCTAGTATTAAAATTAGCTTTCGCGGCACCACCTTTTACGATTATACTCTCATAGTCTTTACCCATTGTTTTGATATCAAAAAATATAGGCTTTGCATTTTCATCATATTCTAGTGCTGTAGCTGTGCCCGCATCAGAAAATAAAGGCACCGTGCTTTTATCATCCGGTGATATTAACTTAGTGATAGTGTCTCCGATTAATAACAACCCTTTTTTCAGCTTAGAGGAAGATAGAATATTGCAAGCCATAGACAGTCCATAAACGTAGCCTGCACAGCCTTGATTTAAATCGTAGCTGACACAATTCTCGGATAATCCTAATTTACACACCAATTGCGAGCTGGTTCCAGGTAAAATGTAGTCAGGGGTTTGGCTAACAAAAATTAATAATTCTATATCTTCTTTTTTCCATTTCAGATCGGCAATTAATTTCTCAGCGGCTACCAAACACATATCGCTTGCACAAATAGTTTTAGGTGCAATACGTCTTGTTTCTATACCAAGTGTAGCAATTAGCTTTTCTCTCTCTGAATCAGCAAAAATACTAAGATCAGAATTAAACGATTTGTTTTTGGGCACACAAGAGGCAATGCCTTTCATCGCTACATGATATGTTGAGAAAAATGCCATTAATTCTTTTTAGCAACAATTACTTCAAATAATTCTTTTAATGTTTTTGAATTATTAAAATCTTCAATTGTTACAATAACATTATAAACTTTATCAAGTTCAGTAACTAAAATCATATTTTGAAGCGATGACCATTCTTTTAGTGTTTTAAGATCTGTGTCAATAGAAATACTTCCGTTTTCTTTTTCAGAAAACATGGACTTTATTAAATTCACAAAATCATTAAGCTCGTAGGTACTCATTGAGAAGTTTAAAGATTTAAATATACCATTTTTTTTATTTTATATTTGGTAAAAAATCAGGGTTAAGCATAAATTTGGTTACTTTTAAACATGACTTTCATAAAACTACATAAGATACAGTTTTTAATTTTTAGCCTGGCATTTCTGTTGTTTTCAAATACACTGAGTTTTGATTATGCATGGGATGACAATATCGTTATTACTGAAAATGCAATAGTAAAAAAAGGGTTTAGCGGTATTCCTCAATTGTTTATCAAGTCTAATTCCAATTATAAATCAGACAAGTATGGCTATCGACCCGTTACCTTGATATCCTTTGCAATTGAAAGACAAGCTGGTGGGGATAATGCACACGTGGGGCACTTTTTTAATGTGTTCTATTTTGCTTTGCTCTCCGTTTTATTATTTAACGTTTTAAGTAAAGTATTCAGTTCATATTCAAACTTATTACCTTTTATTGCAACAGTTATTTTTATTGTACACCCAATTCATTGCGAAGTAGTTGCTAACATAAAAAGCCGTGATGAGATTTTTGCTTTTTTATTTAGCTTACTCTCGCTTAATTCAATGCTAAACTATACCAGCACTAAGCAAATAAAGCAACTGGTATATGCTGTATTATTTTTTGTTTTAGCCTTTTTATCAAAAGAGAGCGCCATTGTTTTCCTGATAATAATACCACTCACATTGCTATATAAACAAGGATTTATGAAAATAAAAAAACTGATGATTCCCCTTGTAGTTTCATGTGGATTAATAATGATATGCTTCGCTATTGTAAAACTCTATATGGGCAGTACTGTTGGTGTAGAACAAAGTAAAGGAGCGGGTATATTTCATGAAAATGGCATTTTAGGAAATTCCTTTTTTTATACAGATGTCTTCACAGGACGTTTGGCCAATGCCTTTTTGTTATTGATTTTATATTTAAAAAACTTCTTTTGGCCGGTTAAGCTCGTTTATTTTTCTGGCTTTAATCAAATACCCGTGGCCAGGTGGAGCGACTACTCTGTATTATTATCTGTAGCTATCCATATGGGGGTATTGGGTTATGTTATTGCGAATTTTAAGAAAAAACCGGAGCTGTTTTATGCAGTTTGTTTTTATTTTATATCTGTTTCGATTTATTTGCATGTATTCCGCACTATTGCTGATACAATGGCTGACAGATTTTATTTTGTGCCATCACTAGCAATTATAATATGCGTACTGTTTATTATTGAACAATTTTTTTTAAAATGGATAAAAAGCGAAACCTTCGAATCGTTTTTTATGGGTAAAAAACATATGCCCTTTAAATATGCCTGTTTCCTTGTTTTGGTTCTTCTAAGTATAAAAACCTTCTCCCGCAATAAAGTTTGGAAAAATACCGAAACACTTTTCACCAACGATATGCCCCATCTTCAGAACTGTGCCCGGGCGCATCAATACTATGCAGATTTGCTGCAGGATAAACTGCAGATTAATTTTGATGCCAATATGGAACAGCAAATGATAAATCACTATAAAAAGAGTATTGAAATCTGTGATAAATCCTATTATTCCTATCTGAAATTAAGCATGTATTATTCCAAGACCAATCGCCTATCGGAAGCTGTTTCATTGCTCAATGAAATGATGAAAAAATTCCCTGAGCAGGCAGATGTGTACTATTATTTGGGCGAAGTATACTATAAATTAAAGGTATACGATAAATCTGTTATGCTCTTGTCAGATTCAAAAGAACTGGCACCTGATGTTATGAATACATATTTACTTTTGAGTTTAGCTCAATCCAAAAACAAACAATTCGGTGAAGCTATCAATACAATTACCATTTGCGAACAAAAGTTTGGAGTGAGTGCAAATTCTTTGGATACTAAGAGTGAACTTTATTTTGATAATGGAAATATAAATGAGTCAACTCAAATGGCCTTACAGTTGCTTAACTATGGTGCCGATCCAAAGCAAGTATATTCTAAAATAATTGGGAGATATCAGATCCTGAAAATGGATAAAGATGCTGCTTTTTATTATAAAGAAGCCCGAAATAAAGGCGTGTTTTAATTTTCAAGACAGGCATTGATGTATTTATAGTGCCATTGTCAGATTAATTCATATTAAGAAAAATGCGGCTACTTTCCGATACAAAACTTCGAGAAAATATTGCCCAGCAAGTCATCATTAGTAACCTGACCTGTAATTTCACCAAGAGCCTCTAAAGCATAACGAATATCCAATGCCAAAAAATCACTCTGAATATTTGAATTTAAACCTTCGTTTACTTTTATCAAAGCCGTTCGTGCATTATTCAATGAACTTACATGTCGTGAGTTTGTAACGATCGTATCAGTAGTATTTACAGTACGTGTATCAAATAAACTCACCAGGGTATCTTTCAGTTGTTGAATATTACTCTGTTCTTTAGCAGAGATAAATAAAATATGAGGAACATCCGAAAACTCTCTTTTCAATTCCTCCACATTCTCAAAATCAATTTTGTTACCAACCACCAATAATTGCGAAGTCCCAATATGTTCTTTAATCACATTCATTTCCAGTTCCAAGTCTCCCCTACTCAACTCATGCGTATCAAATAAATAGATAACAATGGCTGATTTTTTGATGACTTCAAAGGCTTTATTCACACCTATTTGCTCAATCACATCAGTAGTGGTTCTTATTCCTGCAGTATCAATAAAGCGAAATAATACACCATCAATAATCAATTCATCTTCAATCGTATCCCTTGTTGTTCCCGGAATATCACTCACAATAGCCCTGTCATCATCCAACAATACATTTAATAATGTCGATTTTCCGGCATTAGGTTTGCCAACAATGGCTACCGGAATTCCATTCTTAATAACGTTACCAACTTCAAAGCTCGAAATTAGTTTTTCGATAATCCCTAATATAGTATTGATCAGTTTTTTTAAATCCGTTCTGTCTGCAAACTCCACATCCTCCTCACTAAAATCCAATTCCAGCTCGATCAAAGACGCAAAATTCAGCAAGTTCTCTCTCAGTACCGCAATTTTATTACTAAACCCACCACGCATGTGTTGCATGGCTACCTGGTGCGAGGTGGCCGAATTACTGGCAATCAAATCCGCCACCGCTTCTGCCTGACTCAAATCCAATTTGCCGTTTAAAAAAGCACGTAAGGTATATTCCCCGGGCTGCGCCGGTCGTGCACCGTGCTTAAATAGTATTTGCAATAACTGTTGCTGAATAAACTGTGACCCATGGCAGGAAATTTCCACCACTTCTTCGCCTGTATACGTATTAGGTGCTTTAAACACCGTTATCAATACCTCATCAATAATAACATCATGCTCCGCAATCAACCCAAAATGAGCCGTATGACTGGCCTTATTGGCCAACGCCTTATGCTTCAACGATTTTGTATAAAACACTTTTTCGGTAATGGCAATCGCATCCTTACCACTTAACCGCACCACTGCAATAGCTCCCGGCCCGTGTGGAGTTGCCAGCGCGGCAATGGTATCGTTATTTAAAGTATAGTTTGCCATAAGGTTTCAAACAAATTTATTAATAATTGCGGCTTTTGCAAATTCCTGTTCATAAGATTGCATATTTGGTTCAGCCGTGCCCCGATCCGCCAGCTGGCGGATCGGGTCGGGCTTTTCGTTTCAATCTTTTGCAAGAGACAGGCAAAAGGATTTTCACTACAATCCCTCACGTGGGAATATCGCATGTTTGAAAATTTTACTCCGATTTTAAAATAAGTTTGCATGAGGGATTGCAGCGAAAAGCCCACAGCCATGAGGTACGAATGGCGAGGACTTGTAGCGTAAAGCCCGACCCGACCTAAGGAGGGCATGCCCAAATACCTTTTTACTTAAAAATCAGTATTAGTATAATAAAAGTGGAAATAGTTGTAAAAAATAACAATTTATGTTTAAATTAGCGCATCAAAATACAACTCATAAATTCAACAAATATCAAACTCAATAATTAACTCATATGGGCGTTCTAGTCGGAAAAAATTCAAAAGTAATAGTTCAAGGTTTTACAGGTGGAGAGGGTACTTTTCATGCTACACAAATGATTGAATATGGTACAAACGTAGTAGGCGGTGTAACTCCCGGAAAAGGTGGTACAACACACTTAGACAGACCTGTATTTAACACGGTAAAAGATGCCGTTGATAAAGCCGGAGCCGATACATCTATTATTTTTGTTCCTGCTGCATTTGCTGCCGATGCTATTATGGAAGCGGCTGAAGCCGGCATTAAAGTAATTATTTGCATTACGGAAGGCATTCCTGTAAAAGACATGATTGCCGCTAAAGAATATTTAAAAGGTAAAGCCTGCCGTTTAATTGGACCTAACTGTCCGGGTGTTATTACTGCCGGAGAAGCAAAAGTTGGTATTATGCCAGGATTTGTTTTCAAAAAAGGCCGTATCGGTATTGTATCCAAATCAGGTACTTTAACTTATGAAGCTGCCGACCAGGTAGCTAAAGCAGGCTTAGGAGTAAGCACAGCTATTGGTATTGGTGGAGATCCTATTATTGGAACGCCAACTCGTGATGCGGTGGAATTATTAATGAATGATCCTGAAACTGACGCTATCGTTATGATTGGTGAAATTGGTGGAAGCTACGAAGCAGATGCTGCCCGTTGGATCAAAGCTAATGGTAATAAAAAACCGGTAGTTGGTTTTATCGCCGGACAAACTGCACCTAAAGGTCGTACAATGGGTCACGCTGGTGCTATTGTTGGTGGACATGATGATACCGCTCAGGCTAAAATGGAAATTATGCGTCAATGCGGTATTCACGTAGTAGACAGCCCTGCTTCTATTGGTAAAACAATGGCGGAAGTGTTAAAAGCAGTAAACGCTTAATCTTTTTATAAAAACAGAAAAGGGCCGATTTATTCGGCCCTTTTAATTCTACCCTTTTGAAATACAGATTTTATATACTCATCCTTTCGTTGTGTTTATTGAGTCATCACTATGTGCAGGCTCAATCTCCCAAAGATTCCTGTATACGTATCTTAATGATAGGTTTTCATTTTAGCGGACAATTACCAAAATATGATTTGGAAATACGCTTCGGACCTAATTT
>JACQAK010000079.1 GCA_016194985.1 Bacteroidota bacterium | reverse complement strand
GCCATGAGCGGAACTACCAATACCCTGGTGGAAATATGTAACGCTTTATACAATAAGCAACATGAAAAGGCCAATGACATTATACATAAACTCGAAGCCACCTATATAGCTGAAGTAGAAAAGTTATATTCGGCAAAGGATTACAAAACAAAGGGAACAGATCTGATCCGGAACCATTTTAATTATTTACGATCTTTTACATTAGACATGTTTACCGTCAATGAAGAGAAAGCGATTTTGGCACAAGGCGAATTATTAAGTACTGCCCTGTTCCATTTTCATTTACAGGAAATCGGAATACCATCTGCTTTGCTACCGGCTTTGAATTTTATGAGAATTGATGAGAACGACGAACCTCAACTACCTTATATCGAAAAAAATCTACAGGCCGAATTGGATAAATATCCTTCAGTGAATTTATTTATTACTCAGGGCTATATTTGCCGTAATGCCTTTGGCGAAATTGACAACTTAAAACGTGGCGGCAGCGATTACACAGCATCCATTATTGGTGCGGCTATACGAGCCAATGAAGTACAGATATGGACCGACATTGATGGTATGCATAATAACGATCCCCGTATTGTTTCTAAAACACATCCTATTCATGAATTAAGTTTTGACGAAGCGGCTGAGTTGGCCTACTTTGGCGCAAAAATCCTACATCCAACCTGCATCTTACCGGCTCAAAAACGTAACATTCCCGTACTCCTCAAAAACACTATGCAACCTGAAGCAAAAGGAACACGCATCTCAAATATTGATCCGGTGGAAGGCCTGAAAGCAGTAGCTGCCAAAGACGGCATTTGCGCCATCAATATCAAAAGCGATCGCATGTTATTGGCACATGGTTTTTTGCGCGCCGTGTTCGAAATATTTGAACGCTACAAAACATCCATTGATATGATTACGACTTCTGAAATAGCGGTATCATTAACGATAGATAACACCAGATTTTTAAAAGACATACAAAAAGAACTGGAAGAGTTTGCTAATGTAGAAGTGGAACAAGACCAAACCATTATTTGCATAGTTGGTAATTTACCTAAAAACAAAGCGGGCTATGGATTTAAAGTATTGGAATCGTTAAAAGACATCCCCTTAAGGATGGTTTCCTATGGAGGAAGCTCCAATAACATTAGTGTATTAGTAGATTCTACCCGCAAAAAAGAGGCGTTGGTTGCATTGAATAAAGGACTATTTGGCTATTAATCATATTAAGACACATTGAACATGTTTACAGAAACAGCCATTAAAACATTATCACACTATAAAACACCTTTTTACTATTACGATCTGGCCTTACTCAAAAAAACGCTGGAGACTGTTAATACAGAAAGCTCTAAATACAACTACCATGTGCATTATGCCTTCAAGGCAAATACAAATGCCCGGTTAATTGATATTATTAAACAATATGGATTAGGAGCAGACTGCGTAAGCGGTAACGAAGTAAAATGCGCTATTGAAAATGGATTCGAAGCATCACATATTGTTTTTGCCGGAGTTGGAAAAAATGATGATGAAATAAATTACGCGCTCGAAAAAAACATCTTTTGTTTCAACTGCGAAAGCATGCAGGAACTGGATGTGATTAACGAGTTAGCTGCAAAGAAAAACAAAGTAGCCTCCATTGCTTTACGAATTAACCCCAATGTTGACGCGCATACGCACAAATACATCACAACGGGACTCGAAGAAAATAAATTCGGCATCAATCCTTATGAATTTGAAACGGTTATCGAAAAAATAAAAATATTACCAAACCTGAAATTAATTGGTCTGCATTTTCACATCGGCTCTCAGATAACAGATCTGTCTCCTTACAAAAAGCTTTGCACACGTGTCAACGAGATCAACCACTTTTTTTTAAATAAAGGTTTTGACTTGCCTGTCATCAATGTTGGTGGTGGCATTGGCATCAACTATCATCAGCCCGATAAGGAAGCCATTATTGATTTTGCCGCTTACTTTAAAGTCTTTCATGACTTTATTGAGTTAAGAAAAAATCAGCAATTACATTTCGAATTAGGAAGAGCCATTATTGCACAATGCGGTAGTTTGATCAGCAGAGTACTCTATATTAAAAATGGCATCAATACCAATTTTGCCATACTGGATGCAGGAATGACAGAATTGATCCGCCCTGCTTTGTATCAGGCTTATCATAAAATAGAGAACATCTCCTCCGATTCATCTACAACTATTAAATATGATGTTGTAGGGCCTATCTGCGAAAGCAGCGACTGTTTTGGAAAAGCCGTAGAGTTACCGGAAACCAAGCGAGGTGATTTAATTGCTATACGTAGTGCCGGTGCGTATGGAGAAGTGATGAGTAGCCGTTACAACCTACGTGATGAAGTACGAAGCTACTTCAGTGAGTGATTATGCATGACATAAATTTTTTGGGCGTGTCCGGCGGAAGCCGGAACGGGCTGTCACTTCAATCTTTTTTGTTTCACAAAAAAGGATTTCCGTTTGCATCCCTCACGCCTATTTATTTCAGAAATCAAGTTAATCTTAGAGTTAAAAATAGCTCCGCGTGAAGGATTGTAGTGGAAATCCTTTTTTGCATGTCCTTCGCAAAAAAGATTGCAACGAAAAGCCCGACCCGCTGCCTCTTTGCGGGACACGCCCTGGCAATAAGTAAACTAAGTCTTTTGTTTTTTCTTTTTGGCGGCAGGAAACAGAATGTTATTCAAAATTAATCTGTAGCCCGGTGAATTTGGATGTAAACTCAGATCTGTTGGAGGATCCTCTACCTTGTGTTTATAATCCTCCGGATCGTGTCCTCCGTAAAATGTCCAGGTTCCTTTACCATGATCGCCGTGAATGTAACGGGCTTCATTAAATGCTTTGGATTCGCCAAGGATTAAAATATTTTTTTTAATGTAAGTTTTCACAAAAGCGGTTGTTTGTCCGTAGAACCCTTTAATGGTTTGCTCATGATTTTGACAAAGCATGGTTGGTACCGGATCCCATTTAGCAGAAAAATCAAATAAGGTAAATACATCATTCTTTTCATTTACACCATATTGCATTTCGCGCATATTGGTAGCATCAATGGTAGAAAATTCATACTCATATGGATTAGTGCTTAACTGATATTTTTCAAAGGCGTATCCCTTCGAAAAATCTATTTTCTTATTCATTGCAGGATCTGCCGGATCATGATCGAACATGGTTTCGCAGATATCCACTCCTTCGGCGGCTAATGCAATATCATAACTATCGGTAGCACTACACATAGCAAATAAAAAACCACCGCTAAATACATAATCATTGATCTTTTTGGCAACTGCCAGTTTTAATAAAGAGACTTTTGTAAAACCCAGTTTTTTAGCCGTTTCTTCATTATCTTTTACTTCGGTCTGGTACCAGGCTGCCTGACGATACGCTCCGTAAAATCTACCGTACTGGCCGGTAAAATCTTCATGATGCAAATGCAACCAATCATAATCTTTTAACTTATCACCAATTATTTCTTCGTCATATACCACATCATAAGGAATTTCAGCATACTTCAATACCAGTGTTACGGCATCGTCCCAGGGTTGTTTTATCTTTGGGGAATACACAGCAATTTTTGGGGCTTTTTCTAATTTAATGGCGTCCTGGTTAACTTCCGGATTAGCAATATCGGCCAAAATACCATTAGCCTGCGCATCAGAAATGATTTCGTAACTAATGCCTCTAACCGTACATTCTGTTGTTACCGGTTTTGAATTGGGAATTAAAAAACTTCCGCCTCTGTAATTGACCAGCCATTGTATTTCAAGTTCTCCCTTTAAACTCCAATAGGCAATTCCATAAGCCTTCAAATGATTTTTCTGGGTTTCATCCATAGGAATTAAGATATAACTACTAAAACATTTAAATGTTACTAGCAGAAACAAAGGTATTAGGAACAACTTTTTCATTACGAAAACTAAATTACTGAAATCTTGTGGGATAGCTAGTTAATAGCTGTTAAAATTATTACCCATGATACACTCTCGAAAAAACAATAGAACCACCTTGGATCTGCAATACCTCTCCTACAGACAGATTCTCTTCTCCTTCCACATGTCGGATGTACTCCATAAAAACCTGCTCGTCATCAGCCGTCAATTTTATATTTCAGGTATTCGGATCTTTAGCTTAGGGCTATAATGCTGTGCATCATCATGATAAAGCGCTAATAATTTCTCCAGATCATGTTCATTAAATGCGGCAAACCATCGAATGGCTATTTCTTTATTATTTTGAGCTGACATCGTTAAAATATATAATGACTCAAATGTAATTATTAATTTAAACCTCTTTATATTTAAACTGTTGAAATATTATGGGATATAAAAGTTTAAAAGCCTGCCTGGATGATCTGGAGAAAAACAATCATCTCATCAGAATAAAAGAAGAAGTGGACCCCAATTTAGAAATGGCGGCTATTCATTTACGTGTTCACGAAATGAAAGGCCCTGCATTATTATTTGAAAATGTAAAAGGCACAGAATTTCAATGCGCTTCCAACATTTTTGGCACCCTAAATCGAAGTAAATTTATTTTCAGGGATACACTCACTAAAATGCAAACCCTCATTGAGATAAAAAACAATCCTATAAAAGCACTTAAAAACCCTTTTCAATACACTAATATTTCTCTTACTGCTTTATCGGCATTACCACTAAAGAATCCCTTATCAAAACCTGTTTTATTTAAAGAAACAACCATTGATAAAATTCCGTTGATAAAACACTGGCCAATGGACGGTGGTGCTTTTGTAACACTCCCTCAGGTATATAGCGAAGACATGGACAAACCAGGCATTATGAATGCTAATTTGGGTATGTACCGTATACAACTAAATGGCAACGACTACATTTTAAATAAAGAAATTGGCCTGCATTATCAGTTACATCGCGGTATTGGTGTTCACCAAAGCAAAGCCAATAAAGCGGGAAAACCTTTAAAAGTTTCTATATTTATTGGTGGTCCGCCAAGCCATACATTAGCTGCCGTAATGCCCTTACCGGAAGGGCTGAGCGAAATGACCTTTGCCGGTGCTTTAGGAAACAGAAGATTTAGATATACGTATAAAGACGGTTTTTGTATTAGCACCGATGCTGATTTTGTAATTACCGGAGAAGTATATCCAAACGATAATAAACCGGAAGGCCCTTTTGGCGATCATCTGGGATACTATAGTTTAAAACACGATTTTCCGCTGATGCGCGTACACAAAGTGTATCACCGTCAGGATGCGATCTGGCCATTTACGGTTGTTGGCAGACCACCACAGGAAGATACCAGCTTTGGCGAATTGATACATGAAATAACCGGAAATGCCATTCAGCATGAATTACCCGGAGTAAAAGAAGTTCATGCAGTAGATGCTGCGGGTGTTCATCCCTTATTATTAACAATAGGCAGTGAACGTTATACTCCCTATAACCAAACAAAACAACCTTCGGAGTTGTTGACTATTGCCAATCACATTTTAGGAAAAGGGCAATTAAGTTTAGCGAAGTATCTATTCATTACAGCTGATGACACCAATAAACTAACAACACACAACGAGTCGCAATTTTATCAGTATTTATTGGAACGCATCAACTTAAAACGTGATTTGCATTTTTATACCAACACAAGTATTGACACCCTTGATTATAGTGGAACTGGCTTAAACAGCGGCAGTAAGCTGGTAGTAGCTGCCTATGGTGAAAAGATTAGGGAACTTGATACTGCTGTGGATGCAGAGTTAAAAGAATTAAAAACTTTTATCAACCCACAGATAGCATTACCAGGTGTATTGGTTTTACAGGGCTCCAAATTTGAAACTTACGAAAAAACGAAAACCGAATTTGAACATTTTAATGAGGAACTAAAGCAAAAAAACAGTTCATTAAAAGGATTCCCAATGATTGTTGTAGTGGATGATGCGTCATTTACTGCTGCTACTTTAAAGAACTGGCTATGGGTAACCTTTACACGTTCCAATCCAAGCCATGATATTTATGGCATTAATGCATTTACCGAACATAAACATTTTGGTTGTGATAACATGATCATTGATGCACGTATCAAACCACATCATGCACCTGTTTTAGAGAAAGTACCTGAAATAGAAAAACGCATTGACAAGTTATTTGAAAAAGGTGGTAGCCTAAGTTCCATCAAATAATATACTTTACACTCATGCCGATAGATAGATGACAAACAAAAAGAGCCGTGTTGTATCGGCTCTTTTTTTGTTCAATAGATCTGAATGTTTATTTGGCGACCACCAGCTTTCTGATAGCTGTATGCAAATGGCTTTTCACCTGCACAAAATAAACACCGTTGGCAAAACGCTCCACATTTAATGTTTCCGAGGCTTTAACATGATCGTTGCTGTATATAAGATTACCCGTAAGGTCTGAGATACGCAGCGAGGCATCAAGCGGTAAATTGCTTACAGTAACCAGTTGTTGTGCAGGGTTTGGAGATAGATCAATTCCATTCAATATTCCTTCTTCTTCAATACCTGCAAAGCCATCCTTCAGCTTAACCGTCCAGGGATGATTATCGCTATAAGCCATCGTATTTACATCCCCATTAGGAGAATAAACGGTTGTACCGGTAACAATATAGCCGCCATCAGCAGTTTGCACAATCGTTCTCGCATCTTCGGTACCTGTTCCACCCAAACATTTCTGCCAGCTGATATTACCGGTATTATCGAGCTTCACGATCCAGTAGTCAGAACCAGTGTTTCCATGATAGCCTGTGATATCATCATTTGTAGCGGTGCCCGAACTTACAGTACCTGATACCACATAACCTCCATCGGTTGTTTGTTTTACCGAATAAGCAATGTCGTTACCCGATCCTGCACCCGTGCCACTGCCTGTTCCGCCAAGGCATTTTTGCCAACTCAGGTTGCCTGTGTTATCGATCTTGATCACCCAATAATCATTGTTGCTGTAAGAGGTGCCATGCTTGCCGGTTACATTGCCATCATTTGAAGTAGTAGTACCGGCGATAATATAACCTCCGTCACTGGTCTGCTGGATAGAATTACACTGATCGTCGCCGGAGCCACCATAGGATTTTTGCCAGGTAATAGCACCTGATGCATTCAGTTTCACAACCCACACGTCGTTATCCGAACCTCCCCAGTGTGTGCCGGTAACATCACCGTCTTTAGAACCTGAATATCCCGCCACAATATAACCTCCGTCGGAAGTTTGAATCACTGAAGTTGCATAATCATAATTACCTCCTCCCAAAACTTTTTGCCAGGAGATATTTCCCGACCCATCAAGCTTTACCACCCAATAATCCAAATAAGCATGAAGACCACTTACCTGCACATCATTTGATCCTGTATAGCCCGCCACAATATAGCCCCCATCACTGGTTTGCTGAATAGAAGAGGCTTCCTCATTATTTGTACCACCCAAACATTTGATCCATTGAGGTGTACCCGAATTATTCAGTTTCGTTACCATGAAATCTCGTATACCATGATTGCCTATGCTATCTGTGCTGGTCGTAAAATCCGAACCTGCAGCAATATATCCGTTATCACTTGTTTGCTGAATATCACTGACCCCGCAAACACCTACTCCCGTAAACAAATATTTGCCCCATTGCTGGTTACCTGAAGCATCAAGTTTAAAAGCCAAAAAATG
>JACQAK010000085.1 GCA_016194985.1 Bacteroidota bacterium | reverse complement strand
GAGTTCTGCAAAGGTTTATTTAAGCATTATGACTACACAGGATGTAAATGAACTATTTAAATCTATCAACGATCAAAAACAACACATTCGTAAGATTCTTGGATTTAGCATAGGAAAGCAGGTACGTATTATTCCTGAATTACATTTCTTTATTGACGATTCCTATGATTATGCCGAAAAAATAAACGCCTTATTTAATAAACCTATATAACAAGAAAAAGTGATCCGTTAAAAAGCCCCGGTTATCAATTGATAACCGGGGCTTTTTAATTACAAAACAACTTAGTCTTTAATAAATTTCCTGGTGATCAGATTAGCACCGTCAACCGCTTGTAAAAAATACACTCCCTTACTTAAAGTGCTTACATTTATTACTGTTTGCGAAGTGTAATTAGCATCATGAGTTATAACGGTTTTCCCTAAAGCATCAATAATTTGAATCTTTCCAAAATGAGAGGAAGAAGAAACTGTCAACTCTGAAGATGCAGGGTTTGGAGAAATAGAAAATGCTGTGTTTTGATTTAATATTTTAATGCCTGTTGTTGAAGCAGCATCAATAGTTAAAAACCATGAAATAGTCTGAGGAAAAGAGCCTGCATTAGTAACAGCATCTATATTTGCATTAATAGTATAACTATTGGCCGATCCACTAGCCGGTGTTCCGGTTATCAACAAACATGCATCGGTACCTGCAGAAATAAATCCATTAGAAGGGTTCATAGAATAACTCATACCATTGGGAAGTCCCGAAACCGATGTTAAAGAAGCGCTAATAACAGTTATTACCCCCCCTGCGGCAGAAGTTCCAACACTGATTTGAATAGTTGTATTATAGGGCGATAATTCTGTACCATTAGGTAATGCTGTATTATCTGCAGGAATAGTACAATAGCCTGTATTGGCATCTGGTGTACATGCTGGTGAAATTGTACATTGTGCGGTTAATTGAGATAGGCCGCCAATTAACAAAGCAGCAAAAAGTAGAGTTTTTTTCATAGAATATAATTTTTGAGTTTATCAAATTTAGTCAAAATTATTTTTACAATCATTCTTAAATTACCAATTCTAAAGATGACCACCCTAAAACAAAAATTTTATAACTGCATAAAAGTTTCTATTTTTACATGACAAGAAATTTATGTTTTCAAATTGAACTTATCCTTTTTCATAGCAAAACGTTATTTAATTTCAAAAAAATCAAATAACGCCATTAATGTCATTTCATGGATAAGTATTGTTGCTATTTCAGTTACCACTGCCGCTCTCATCATCGTTCTATCGGCTATGAATGGATTAACATCCGTGGTGGCAGATTTATATCATGCTATTGAACCTGACCTGAAAATAACTTCAGTTAACTCAAAATACATTTCCAATTTAGAGGAATTAAATAAAAAAATAAAATCAGTAAAAGGCGTTAACGGTATCTCTTATTCTATCGAAGAAAATGCGCTTATCAAATTAGACGATAAACAAGCGGTTGTTACGATAAAAGGAGTAGATAATGAATTTAAACACTTAACACATTTTGATACGGTAGTAGTCAATGGCACTTATCGTTTTTTATATAACAATCAAAACTATGGCGTTTTTGGTCGCGGAGTTGCCAATAAACTGGGTATTAATGTTAATGATTTTGTTTCTCCTATATCTATTTATGCTCCGATAAGAGGAAAGGTTGAAAGTATTAATCCTGAAGACGCTTTTAATAAAATTGCCATTAGCCCGGCAGGTATTTTTTCTTTAAACGACGACTTTGATTACAAATATGTATTAATTGATTTGAAAGCCGCTCAACTACTATTTGATTGTCAGAATTCATGTTCAATCATCGAATTAAGTGTAGATAACAAAGATGAATTAACCTCTATTCAAAACGAATTGCAGGAAAAATTAGGAAGCAACTATAACATCAAAAACCGTTATCAACTAAATGACGTACTCTTTAAAACATTGGAAACAGAGAAATTATGGACATTTCTGATTTTAGCATTTATTCTGGTGATTGCTACTTTTAATATTATTGGTGCCTTAACGATGTTAATCATTGAAAAGAAAAAAGACATCAAAACACTTTATAATTTAGGAGCCGATCAAAAATTCATCCGTACTATTTTTATGCAGGAAGGTTTTTTAATTACCTCTGTTGGGGCTGTCAGTGGCTTGATAATAGGATTAATCATTTGCATTCTGCAACAGCAATTTCACTTGGTTACCTTTGATGACCAGTCGGTAATTGCATATTACCCCATAAAAATGCAGATCAAAGATTTTATCTGGATTCTGGGAGTTGTAATGGGAATTGGATTTTTAGCCGCTATTTACCCGGTAAGAATTTTTACAAAAAATGACCTGGTGCATGTAGCCGATTAAACACTACACTCCTTTTGCTGCTTCTCCTTCTTTATTTTCCACCAATCTTACCCCATCCTCATGAAGCGTAACTTTACGTTGCCTATACAACACCCCAATAGATTTTTTAAAGGTGGACTTACTCATGTCAAATCTTCGTTCTATCAAATCAGGAGAGCTTTTATCGGTAAGATCCAGATACCCTTCATGAGTTGTTAAGTATTCCAATATTTTTTCAGTGGAGGAAAGAACATGTTTAAAACCAAGATTCTGAAGGCTTAAATCAATCAGATTACCTTCCCGTATCAATTTGATATACCCTTTTGTTTGATCTCCAACAGACAAATCCGTAAATACATCATTATGATAAATCAACCCTTTATGCACTCCATTAATAACACATGTAAAGCCTAAATCAGTTTCGTTATAAACCAACAGATCTACTTCTTCTCCCTGTTCAACCGTCAGAACCTCGTTACTAATAAACTTATTAATTTTACTGGAAGCCACGATCCGCTCCGTTAACTCATCTATATAAATATAAACTACATAACTATGACCTTCCAGCATCTTCTGTTTTTGCTCTTTAAAAGGCACAAACAAATCTTTTTCCAGACCCCAATCCAAAAATGCACCAACTCTGGATACCTCCGAAACATTTAAATAAGCAAACTGATTTACTTCAACATAAGGCTTTAATCTGGTGGCTATTAATCTGTCCTCAGAATCCTTATAAATAAATACCTCTATATCATTACCAACCTCAAATCCGGGTTCGATATATTTATTAGGCAACAATACCACTTCATTGTCGTCGTTTCCTAAAAACATACCCGGAGGTGTTTGTCGTAATATCGTTAATGTATTTGTTTTTCCTAAGCGTATCATCGTACTTAATTTGCACGAAGATACTATTTTAACATGATGTCCCATCTTAGTTTCTTATTAAATCTAAGAACATTTCTATAAGAAAAAAAGGGTATGAAATAATAACTACAAAAAAATTACAAAAAAGACTTCTTAAGAATTGTCTTTAAATTAAATTAACACTAAATTTGATAATATGCATACTTCTATGAAAATAGCCAAACTATATTTTTTCTTATTTTTTCTTATCACATTAAAAAGCTTATCTCAAAGTACCTGTAGTAGTGCCTCTGCATTTTGTGCCAATAACACCACCGGTTCAACATTTCCTGCCGGTGTAAATAATGGTAGTGCCGCAGCCGGACCTGACTACGGTTGCTTATTAACCCAACCAAATCCCGCCTGGTATTATTTTCAGGTATCTCAAAGTGGAACTATTATTATCAGTATTGGAGGTACAGGAGGAAGCGATGTGGATTTTATATGTTGGGGGCCTTTTACAAGTTCCACGGGATCTTGCGGCAATTTAACTGCTTCTAACACAGTTGATTGCAGTTTTTCTGCCAGCGCTACCGAAACCTGTACCATTAATAATGCTATTGCCGGTGAGTACTACCAACTTTTATTGACCAATTATTCGAACCAGGCGCAAAATATTAATTTTAATCAAACAGGAGGAACCGGCTCATCCAACTGTGGTTTAATAGCCCCTGTTACAAGTGCTACTGTATGCGCTGCCTCTTCTGCTACAATTTCAGCAAATACGAATCTTATAAATCCAACTTTTGTGTGGCAACCGGGAGGCTTAACCACTCAAACAATTGTTGTTTCTCCAAGTGTAACAACTGTATATACTGTTACCGTAAATGGATTGGACGCCTCCAGTACCCCCACCACTATAACGAACACTGGTACTGTCACTATCAGTCCACCTTCCGCTATAGCAATAACCCCCTCTCTTTCTACAATTTGTACAGGGCAAACTACAACTCTTACATCCAGCGGCACCGGTCCTTTTTCGTGGACGGCCAGCTCAGGAGCTAACCCTCCATCAACAGCCAGTATAGCTGTTTCTCCTTCGTCAACCACTTCTTATACAGTTTTATCAGGTACAGGAACCTGTACTGCCTCTGCCGTAGCAACGGTTTCTATATCCTCCACTCCTGCCATAAGTATCACACCGTCATTGTCTACGATCTGTTCCGGACAAAATGTAGCATTATCTACCAGTGGAGCAGCTCCTTTTACATGGACAGCCAGCAGCGGTGCAAACCCACCTGGTGTAGCCAGTGTTACAGTCTCCCCTTCTTCAACAACTACCTATTCGGTTTTATCAGGTTCCGGCACCTGTACTGCATCAGCGGTAGCAACGGTATCGGTAATTTCATCACCATCAGTCGCCATTACACCTTCTCTATCCACTATTTGTGTTGGACAAAGTGTAGCATTATCTGCCAGTGGTGCAGGACCATTTACATGGACAGCCAGTAGCGGAGCCAATCCTTCAGCGGTGGCTACGGTTACGGTTTCACCTACGTCTACCACTTCCTATACCGTATTATCCGGTACCGGCAGTTGCACGGCTTCTGCAGTGGCTACTGTTTCTATTTCAACGGTACCAAGTATTAATATCACTCCATCCAATACTACTATATGCTTAGGACAAAGTGTTTCTTTATCTTCCGGTGGTGCCGCGCCTTTTACCTGGACAGCCAGTAGTGGCACTAATCCTCCGGGAACTGCCAGTATTACGGTATCGCCTACGGTATTAACCACTTACACAGTATTATCCGGTGCAGGTACCTGTACGGCTTCGGCCTCGGCTACCGTTAATGTGATTAGTCCTTCAGCCAGCATTACACCTAGTTCTTCTTATTATTGTTTAGGGGTTCCTCCGGTATCTTTAACTGCATCGGGGGCTACAACTTATTCCTGGTCTGGTAACGATTTAAGTGCTACCTCCGGAGCGGTTGTTACGGCTACGCCTTCCGCTACAGGGGTTTATACGGTTACAGGAACGATCAGCGGATGTTCTGCCACTCAAACGGTTTTAATTAATGTTCCGCCTATTAGTACGATTACAGCAGTGGCTAATCCTTCGGTAATTTGTGTGGGTATGACCAGTACCTTATCGGCTTCGGGGGTGAATTCGTATTCATGGACTCCGGGAGCGATGACCTCTGGAACAACGGCTGTGAGTCCGGCGGCTACTAATCAATATACGGTGATGGGGCAAACCTTGGCTGGTTGTTTTGGTGTGCCGGCGGTAGTAACGGTGAGTGTGGTGCCGGCTATTAATCCTGTGCTTTCGGCGAGTAGTTCTTCGGTGTGTACTACCAATACCGTGCTTATTACGGCTCCTTCTTCTACAGCGACTTTAACTTATACCTGGCAACCGCTTTCGGCTATTCAGGGTACAACGGCTACAAATGCTTCCAGTATTGTAGCAATGCCTACTTCTTCGGCTAATGTTATTTATACGGTAACCATTTCTAATGGGGTATGTACGGCTTCGGATACAATCTTATTAAAGGTAAAAACGCCTCCTACTAATAATCATTTTATCACATTGAATAATGATACGGTGTGTGTGGGTGGTTGTGTAACGTTTAGTGCTACAACGACCGGTAGCCAGCCTATGACTTATAAATGGTATTATGAGAGTGGTGTGGGGACTTCTTCGGTGGGAGTGGCTCCGGAGGCTTGTTATCCTGCGGCGGGAACATTCTCCGTGATGTCTATTGCTTCTAATATTTGTGGGATTGATACAGTGGTGCAAAGTGCTTTTGTAACGGTATACGATATGCCGGTATTAACGGTAAGTAATGATACCACCATTAACATCGGAGAAAGCGGGCAAGTGTTTGCCAGCGGGGGCTTAAGTTATCAGTGGTATCCTAATGATGGGTCCATGGCTTGTTCTACTTGTTCTTTTTCAGTGGTGCATCCTACCGTTACTACTCAGTATATTGTGGTGGCGTCTAATTCGCCGTATTGCAGGGTACAGGATACGGTAGTGGTGACTGTGGATGTTAATTGTGGTGACTTCTTTGTGCCTAATGCGTTCTCGCCTAACGGGGATGGGTTAAATGATCTGATTAATGTGCATGGAAGGTGTATTCAAACATTCAATTTACAGATATTTAATCGTTGGGGGGAAAAGGTATTTGAGACCTCTTCTTTATCGGAAAGCTGGGATGGTACTTTCAGAGGGCAAAAATTGGATACCGGCGTATTTGTCTATAAGGCCGACGGGGTATCTATTGATGGGCAATCATTTAAAATGAAAGGGAATATTACATTGATCAGATAGGTGGTTTTGATCTCTTCTAATTTTTAGTCAACATGAAAAAATTAATTGTACTTACGTTTATTATTGCTCCTTTTTTTACAAAGGCTCAGGATATTCATTTTTCGCAGTTCAATGAGACTCCGGTATTATTAAATCCGGCTATGAGTTGTACGGCTTATGATACCAGGATTATTGCTAATTATAAAAATCAATGGGCCAGTGTCAGCAGCCCGTTTCAAACCTATGGGGTGAGCATTGAAAAAACATTAAAGCATTTAAAGTTACGGAAGGCTTATACGGGCATGTCCTTAAGTGTATACAAGGATAAGGCGGGGGATGCCGGGTTAGGGGCTATTTTAGTGAACCTGGGATTTAATGCCGTGGTGAAGACCAGTGAGTATGGTAAATTATCGGCCGGGATTGGGGGTGGTTTTAATTACAGAACGATTGATCCGTCTAAATTGCAATGGGAGAGTCAGTATAATGGGTCTAATTATGATGCGTCTATTGCTTCGGGTGAGAAAACGCCTAATAGTTCTTTTGTTCAGGGGGATTTAGCGGGTGGTTTAGTGTATCATTATGCGAAAAGTGAGCGTTACATCAGTGCGCAGGACGGGACTAAGTTTGATATTGGGGCTTCTGTGTTTCATTACAATATGCCTAAGTATTCTTTTACGGAAACCGGTGATAAACAGTTTGTCAAGTTTGTAGTGCATTCTAATTTTGATATTGGTATCAAAAATGCTGGGGTGGCTATTGTTCCTAGTGTGATGTATATGAGACAGGGGCCTTCCCAGGAAACGAATGTGGGTTGTTTGTTTAAATACATTATTCAGGATCAGTCAGTTTACACGGGTATCAAAAAGCCTTGTGCTATTGCGGTGGGGGCTTTCTATCGCGTGGGGGATGCCATCATCCCTAATCTGTTATTCCAATATGATAAGTATGCTTTCAGTGTAAGTTACGACTTAAATCTTTCTCAATTAACCGGTGCTTCAAAAGCCAGAGGGGGGCTCGAATTTAGTCTCCGTTTCAATACAAGCCCGGGATACGGCAAAGCCCTCGGAAACTCCATCAACAGGCCTACTTATAAATAATAGACGTAATTTAACTATTTTCCGGTAAATCTTACATCCGTTTATTATTCCCTCATTAGTAATATGATTTTAATAGATTCATTAGTGAAAAATTGCTTGGATAATTTGATTATTATTATATTTAGGTCATTATTTGCTGTTTTAACTATTTATGAAAAAAATATATACATTTCTTTTAACTGTAGTTTTTTGTACAAATTATTTTTGTCAGGTAACAACTACGGTAAACCCAACTATTGCACAGCTAACTCAAAAATTAAGCGGAAATGGTATTACGATTACAGGTTTATCAAAAACATGCCCAACTGATGCTTATGCATTATATAGTGGTGGTACAGGAATTTTATCGACATTAAGTTCAGGGATTTTATTAACAACGGGTTCAGCATTAGACGTTTCTCCGTCATCTTTAGGATTACTTGACACTGATAATGGTGCCGCTGGCTCTCAATTAGGAGATGACCTTGATCTTTCAGGTAGTGGTTCTCAGGATGCTTGTTACATCAAATTTTTGATTACTCCTAGTTGTCATACTCTAAGTGTTAATTATGTGTTTGCTTCATCTGAGTACAGTGATTTTGTTGGAGGAACATTTAACGATGTTTTTGGATTTGTAATTGATGGGCCAAATCCTGCAGGTGGTAATTATACTCAGAGTAATATAGCACTAGTGCCAGGAACTACTCTTCCCGTTTCAATTAATAATGTAAATAATGGTGTTGGCTTTTCTGCTTTTGGAATCCCTCCAAGTGGGCCATGTATGAATTGTGCCTATTTCCAAGATGCTCCTCCCGGTATAGGTTATGGAGGCTCTACAACAGTATTAACAGCTTCTACTTCTGTCATTCCCTGTCAGCAATATACAATGACCATTGGTGTTTGGGACGTGGGGGATGGGAGTTATGATTCCGGAGTGTTTTTAGATGTGAATGGCATTTCTTGTGTTAATTCACCTACTATTACAGCAGTTTCGAGTCCTTCAACAATTTGTGGAGCGCAAACTATCACGCTTACTGCTGGTGGTGGTATAGCCGGTGGAACCTATACATGGACAGCGCCACCTTCAGGAGGATTAGTGTCTACTACAGGACCAACAGTTACTGCAAACCCAAGTGCAACAACAACTTATACGCTTTTATATTCTGATGTCAATACTTGTCCCGGAATCCCATTAACTAAATTCACCACCATTACAATTACTCCTCCACCAGCCATTTCTATAAGCCAAAGCCCTGCCGGTGCTATATGCGCAGGTCAGAGTGTAACATTAACTGCAAACGGAGGAACAGGAACCTATTCATGGTCTCCTGGCACTGGTCTCAGTACAACAACAAATTCAGTTACTATAGCTACACCTTCTATCACTACAACATATACTGTTACTAAATCATTGGGAGCTTGCGTTAGTTCTACTGTAATAACAGTCAATGTCAATTCAACATCCGCTTCTATTACCCCTTCTGTTTCCAGTATTTGTGCCGGCCAGACAGCGACTTTAAATTCCAGCGGTGGAGGGCCATTTGCATGGACTGCCAGCAGTGGAGCCAATCCGCCAAGCACAGGCACCGTCGTTGTATCACCGGTAACAACTACAACATATAGCGTATTAATTGGTTCCGGCACCTGTACTGCATCAGCGGTAGCAACGGTATCGGTAATTTCATCACCATCAGTCGCCATTACACCTTCTCTATCCACTATTTGTGTTGGACAAAGTGTAGCATTATCTGCCAGTG
>JACQAK010000042.1 GCA_016194985.1 Bacteroidota bacterium | reverse complement strand
ATCCCAGGATTTACCGGCACGGGCTTTTTTGTGAGATAAAATTAACTGGCCATTTGTATCTTCTGCTTTTTCAATAAAAACTTCAATAGAATCACCAACTTTTAAATCCGGGTTGTAACGGAATTCTGATAAAGCTACAACACCGTCTGATTTGTAACCAATGTTTACAACAACCTCACGAGAGTTTTTAGATACTACAGTTCCTTGCATAGTTTGAGCATCAGCAATAGTGCTTAATGATTTACCATACATTTCATCTAACTTTGTACGTTCGTCTGATGAGTAATTGTCGTTTTTCTTTCCAATTGAGTTCCAGTCAAAATCCGGATTCCCAACTGTTGCATTTTTGTCTGCCATTTATTTAATAATTGTATTCAGCATTTCAAGGCTACCGAAGTGGTTAGTTTTTAATTTTTAGCCCAATTTTTACCCTGATTAAAAAGTGGGCTACAAATATACGATATTTAAAGCTGCCTATATTATGAAATTGTAAAATAATTTTATTTTTAAATTACTGAAAATCAGCATTTTAATTTAAATATAAAGCTTTGTTTCTATCATTATATGTTCTATATTTCGATAAATTCCGGCAAATAAATGGGTATGAATTCTATAATTACACATGGCATAGAGATTTCGGTTAAAACTCGCTATTATGCTCCTCAATCAGACCCCAAAAACAACCATTATTTTTTTGTTTACGAAATTACCATCACCAATAAAAGCGACTATACCGTAAAACTGTTAAAACGTCACTGGGATATTACCGACGGCTTTGGCGAAAAAAGACAGGTAGAAGGAGACGGAGTGGTGGGCGAAACCCCTACTCTTGAACCGGGAGAATCATTTGCTTATAACAGTGGCTGTGATTTTGTAACCGAAATTGGGAAAATGAGTGGTTACTATGTGATGAAAAAACTGGTGGACCTCTCAGAATTTAATGTTCTGATCCCTGAATTTAATATGGTGCTTCCTGCAAAACTTAATTAGAAGAGAGAAAATTAGATGTGAGATGTGAGATTTTTTTCTCATATCTTAACATCTCAAATCTCGTATCTAATTGTATATTTGACGCCTTATAAATAACTTCATTAATGAAAAAAATAACACTTCTTGCATTAGCATCCATTGCATTATATTCTTGTGGCCCTTCAAATTCAGGAAACACTTCAGGTTTTGAACTAAAAGGAACCTTATCTAACTCTAAAGGCGAATCTATTTATTTGGAAAAACTGGCACAATCAGGCGTTACAGCTGTTGATAGTGCTGTTATTAATGAAAAAGGCGAATTTTTGATCAATCATTATTCCCCATCCGTTGGATTTTACAGATTACGGATTTCTAATTCTAACTTTGCCATGTTAGTACTGGATTCTGCCCAAAAAGTAACAGTAACAGCGGATGCCCGCGATTTAGGAAACACATTCAAAGCAGAAGGATCGCCAGATACCCAATTATTTTTAGACTATAATAAATTAGCTCAGGGACAAAAAGTAAGAACCGATTCATTGGAAAACATTTTCAGAACAGCCATGGTAGTGATGAAATTGGATTCTATACGGGCCGATTCATTATCCAAAGAATTACAAAAACCTTATGAAGTAATGATTGGTCAGTACAGCGACATTGTTGCCAAAAAAATTAAAGAAAACTCAAATTCCTTTGCCTCTATTATGGCAATCCAACAATTACGGCCTGAGAATTATTTAGATGTTTATAAAGCATTGGATAAAGGCTTAAGCGAAAGATACCCTGATAATAAAGACATTAAATCATATCATGCAATGGTTCAGCAAGCCGAAATGATGGTTGCCAGAACACAGGCTATTAAGGTTGGGGCCGAAGCTCCTGAATTGATTTTACCAATGCCTAACGATAAAGACTTAGCCTTATCTTCTTTAAGAGGGAAAGTAGTATTAATTGATTTTTGGGCCAGCTGGTGTGCACCCTGCCGTAAAGAATTACCTAACGTAAAACATGCCTACGAAAAATATAAAAGTAAAGGCTTTGAGATCTTAGGCGTTTCCCTTGATAAAGATCGTACTGCCTGGTTAGAAGCCATTTCTAAAGAAGGTTTAACATGGCCGCAGGTTAGCGATTTAAAATTCTGGCAAAGCGAAGCCTGCTCTATTTATGCCGTACAATCTATTCCTTATACCGTTTTAATTGATAAAGAAGGAAAAATCATTGCTACTGATTTAAGAGGAGCCGAATTAGAAAAAAAATTAGCCGAAGTTTTAAAATAGCTTTTGCTGGTTTTTATTCCATTCTCTGTGGGGGAGGCAGAGAGAAAATAACTAATATTTTTTTAACGTATGTTGAGATTTTTTTACATCATTAGTTTTTTATTTACGTGTTCGTTTTTTTACTCCCAGCAAAATTACTTTCAACAGGAAGTTAATTACACGATCGATGTTACATTAAATGATGTTTCTCATGAGTTAAGCGCTTTTGAAAAGATTACCTACATCAATAATTCAAAACAACCGCTCGATTTTATTTACTTTCATTTATGGGCCAATGCTTACAAAAATCAGGAAACTGCTTTAGCCAGACAATTACTGGAAAACGGTGAAACCGAAATGTATTTTGCCAAGCCTTCTGATTTGGGCTATATCGATAGTTTAAATTTCTTAGTAAATGGCAAAACCATTACCTGGGAATTTGATAAAGAACATATCGACATTTGTAAACTCATATTAAATAAACCGATTAATCCGGGAGACACAATCATCATTACCACTCCTTTTCATGTTAAATTGCCGTCTGCTAAAATTTCCCGACTAGGGCATATTGGCCAGGCTTATGCCATTACACAATGGTATCCAAAACCGGCCGTATTCGACAGAGACGGCTGGCATCCGATGCCCTATTTAAATCAGGGAGAATTTTACAGTGAGTTTGGTTCTTACAATGTAAAAATTACATTGCCCAAAAACTATGTACTGGCCGCTACCGGTGATAGAATTGATGAAGCCGAAGAAGAAAACTGGCTATTATCCAAAGTGGAAGAAACTAAAAAACTGATTGCCGATAAAAAATACTCGCACGACAATTCATTTCCTGAATCAAGTAAGGAATACAAAACCATTCAATTCAAACAATACAGAGTGCACGATTTCGCCTGGTTTGCCGATAAGCGATTTCATGTATTGAAAGGAACTATTACATTACCGCGTAGTTTGAAAGAAGTAGATACCTGGGCCTTTTTCACTAACAGCGAACCCGAACTATGGAGTAAATCATTGGAATACATCAACGATGCAACCCTGTTTTATTCTGACATGAATGGGGATTATCCCTATAACCATGTAACGGCTGTTGATGGCACCATTAGTGCCGGCGGCGGAATGGAATATCCCAACATCACTATTATAGGTGAAAGTGGCAACGCCTTTACATTAGAAACAACCATTATGCACGAAGTGGGACATAACTGGTTTTATGGCATTTTAGGAAGTAATGAGCGTGACTATCCTTTTATGGATGAAGGATTAAACTCCTTTTACGAAATGCGCTACATCCGGGCAAAATACCCTAACCAAACATTAGCCAGTTTAATTGGAAGAGACAGTACTTTTAAATTTTTTGGATTAAATAAATTCAAACACAAAGCAGAATATGAGTTTTCATATCTCTTAGCTGCCCGAAAAAATACGGATCAACCTATCGCTACAGCCTCAGAAGATTTCACCCCCTATAACTATGGCGCCATTGTTTATAGTAAATCTGCATTAGCCTTTGATTATCTAATGAACTATTTAGGGAAAGAAAAATTTGATGAAGCCATGCGCTTTTATTTTGAACAATGGAAATTTGAACATCCCACACCGGAAGATTTGATCAAAACACTACAATATCATCTTAATGCTGATTTACACTGGTTTGTAGAAGAATTGATTGTTACCAATAATAAACTGGATTACAAAATGGTTGGGCACAAACAACTCGAAGACCATAGTCATGCCATTTTAGTAAAAAACAAAAACAAACTATTAGGGCCTGTATCTGTATCCGGATTAAAAGACGGGAGACTCGTTGGAACCGTTTGGTACAATGGCTTTAAAGGTAAGCGCGTATTTGAATTTCCTCCTTCGGATGTAGATGAATTTAAAATAGATTATGAAGAGTTTATGCCCGATGTAAAACGAAAAAACAATAATATAAGAACACATGGTATCTTCAGAACAACAGACCCTGTAAAATTTGTGTTCTTAGGAAAATTAGACGATCCAAACTATAGTCAGATAAATTACTTACCAATTGCAGGTTACAATCAATACAATAAATTTATGTTAGGTTGTGCCTTTTACAATTATAGTTTTTTGCAGCGCAAAATGGAATTTACCATTGCTCCTATGTATGCCTTTGGAAGTAAGACTCCCGTGGGCTTTGCTGATTTTAATAAATATTTTACTCAAAATAATAATGTCCTACAACAAATTACGTTTACAGCAAAAGCAAAATCATTTGCCTATAATTATGTAGATACTAAGTTTTTCAACGAAGCCAATAGCACAAACATCAAATCTTTTAATTTAAATTATTATAAAATATCTGCTACACTGGATTTTGAATTGAAGAAACGTGTAGCCCGCAGCAAGATTACACAACATATTGGTTATACCAGCAATTACCTGTTTACAGATAATGAAACCTTTAAAATTAACAGAACTGATTCATCTCAATCGAGTATTGGCGCGCAAAACAAAGCTACGATCATCAATAATTTCTATTACACCTTACAAAACACCAGAGTTATTAACCCTTTTGATGTAGCTTTCAATTTTCAACACAACGATTTGTTTGGAAAAGCAAGTGCCTCGCTCAACTACTCCATCACATTTAAAAACAAAAACAGTTTGGATTTCAGATTATTTGCCGGAGCATTTGTGTTTCAAAACAGTAACTTAAAACAGGATTACCGTTTTAGAATGAGTGGTTTCAATGGAACACAGGATTATTTATTTGATTACAACTATGTTGGGCGAAACGAAATTAATGGGGTTGGAGCTGCACAAATGGTAGAAAAAGACGGGGCCTTTAAAATATGGACTCCTTTAGGGCAAACCTCCAAATGGCTCATCGCCTTAAACATCAAATCACCCAAAGTGGGGAAACTTCCTTTAAAACTATATGCCGATATTGGTGCCAGCGAATTCAAGGAAAGTTTATTAAAAGACCGTATCTTATATAATGCCGGTGTGGATATTTGCTTATGGAAAAACATATTCGAGATCTACGTGCCCTTTGTTTACAGCAACGATATTAAAACCGCTTTAACTGCCAATAATAAAGGTTTTTTTGATACTATCCGATTTACACTAAATTTGCATAACATTAACCCACGTAACTTTATAACCAATAGCTTTTTGTAATGCAGCCCGGTAAAAAAATATATTTCGCTTCCGATTTTCACTTAGGGGTTCCTACCTTTGAATTAAGTCTGGCGCGCGAAAAAAAAGTGGTACGTTGGTTAGATTCCATTAAGCATACAGCTGAAGAAATATATTTGGTAGGTGATATTTTTGATTTTTGGTGGGAATATAAATACACGATTCCTAAAGGTCAAACCCGCCTTTTAGGCAAAATTGCGGAGTTAACCGACAATGGCATTCCCGTTCATTTTTTCACCGGTAACCACGATTTATGGATGAAAGATTATTTTGTTCAGGAATTAGGCGTAACCGTTAATCATGAACCCGTACGGAAAATATATAACGGAAAAACCTTTTTAATTGGACATGGAGACGGATTAGGTCCGGGCGATAACTGGTATAAATTTTTAAAAAAATGTTTTACCAACCCTTTTCTTATCTGGTGCTTTAAAATGCTCCATCCTAATTTAGGCTTTTGGATTGCCCGCCGATCCAGCAAACGCAGCCGAATAAACACTGGTGATTCTGATAAAGAATTTTTGGGTGAGGATAATGAATGGCTAATGAGCTTTTGTAAAGAAGATCTAAAGAAACAACATACCGACTATTTTATTTTCGGACATCGTCATTTACCATTAGATTTGAAGGCATCTGAAACATCCCGTTACATTAATTTAGGAGAGTGGATCAACTACTGCACCTATGCTGAGTTCGACGGAACTAACCTCGAACTAAAAAAGTTTGAAGATTAATTTTATTTTTAAAAATAAAACCCATGTTGGGCTTCCCGTTGCTAAATAAAGGCGCCGACACGCCCCAATAAAAAACTTAATAAAAATCCTGAGTGTCTATCAAATCCTGAACCTCATTAGGTTGAAGATGTTTGATTGTTTTCTCCCTGGCCGGGATTTGAGTATTCCCCGTATTCACATTATTACTATGATCCACAGAATTGAGATCCTGAGCATTATACATATTATAATTATTATAGATAGATTTCGTCTTACCAAATTTAAATACCAGACCAAAATTCACAAAAAGAGAACCCTTCAATCGTTCTTTGTAAAACGAATTTAATTGCCCTCTATTGCCTCTGTTATATGTTTCAGAAAACAATACGATATTATTTTGTGTAGTTAATCCGCTACTCACGTAAAAATTAAAAAAATGGCTTGGAAATACATCCACTCTGGCACCTCCTAAAAATTCATACCTCCCAAAATTCAAGCTCTTATCATTATTCAAATAATAAATGGTGTCCGTGTTGGCAAATGAATACATCCCTCCCTGAGGTTTAGTATATAAGCTCGTTTTCACATATTTTCCAATCGGCACATTAAAACTCACACTTCTAGGAAACTGAATGCTTAAGTTAATGCCATCCAATCTCCCAACACGAATTCCCACATAAGGCAAATCTAACCGATTTCCAAACATAAATGAACGCGAATAACCGGCTCTGAAACTAAAGTACCTGTTAAGAGTGTAATTATAAACAACGGTTGACGCTATTCGATATCGCTGAGTATAGGCATAGCCTCTGTCCTGTGTCATAAAAGGAGAAAACTCCATGTAAAAAATACTCTTCTTACCGGTATTATAAATCATTCTTACACCAAATGATGTTTTACTTAAATGATGATCCGTATCAATTCCTGAAAACTTAGGCGTTACAACAGAATAACTACCCGTTAATAATAAATGGAAGTTTGAAATTACGGTACTATCTTTCTTGTAAAAATCTTTTGTGAATACCGGCGTATTAAATCCCAATACAAATTGATTAACCTGATAGGTCTTTAATTTTTTAGAAACGAAGGTTTTCCCTGATAAATCACGCTGACCCGTACCATACAAATCAGAATAAATAATCGTGTTGAAATAATGCTTGGCTGGTTTTAAAGGCTTGGTAACTTTTAAACTATCGTGATTTAATGCCAAAAACTTTGTACCAAACAGTACAAAGCCTATCAACAAAACTATTTTAGCGATAAGTTGCATTATTCAGAAGAATTACCCTTAATGTTTTTTATTAACTCTCTTTTAAATTCCTCCTCTGCCCTCCTCAATAATGCTACTTTTTTGATAGGCAATATTTTTTTAAATCGCTCAAAATATTCTTTAAACAATTCATATTCCTTTTGTTTCAATGCCATTTCTGCATTAATATATGCATCAGCTTCTTTATCTGTAAGTGTAGTAAAATCAGTACTTTTAATATATTGCTGCCTGAACGATTTTCTGACATTATCCAGTTTGTCATTATACTCATTATATAATGGCCAGAATAATTGAGCCTCCTGCGCTGTAAAATTTACTTTTTCATTAATAAATGTTACACGCAAAGCCTCTATTTTATCGCGCTTGCTTGCCGGTTGAGCTATAGAGACTATAGCAACAACCACAAACAAACAAACAAATATGTACTTTTTAAACTGACTCATTATAACTCATCTAATACATCTTCTTCATTAATACTATCCAGGTTCACCTTTTTAGTAACAGAAGAATTTGTATTTTCTTTTTTCGAATTCAATTGTTTATTTAACGTATTAACATCAACCAAATCCATCAATTGATCTTCATCTAAATTTGTAATCACTTTATTATTATTTAAAATCTCTTGCCTTTCTAAACAAGCCAGAGTTTTGCAATCACCTTCACCTGATTCTACAATGGTTTCAGAATGTTGATTAAAACAAAAAGCTAAACCAATAATAAATGCCAAACCAAAAGAGAAAGCCATTGTTTTGCCAAAAATCAAATCCAACACTTTGTCTAAAACAGAGTGCTTAGTTTTTCCGGCTGAATAAATACGTTCTTTTATAGTTGTTGCAACATTTTCAAAATAATCCTCTGAAACTGTAAATGGATATACTTTATCCATTGAATAGAGCATGTTGTAAGATTTTAATTCTTCAGTTAATTCAATTTTATAATCCAAAGATGAGTGAAACTGTTTTACATACTCTTCTTCCAGATCAGTAAATACAGGTTTTTTAGCTGTATATAATGTAGAATAAGATTCCAGTTCTGCTTGATATTCCAAACGATTAGTAACCGAATTAAAATAAGTTTCAGGGGTAGTAAACAGGTTTGTTTTTTGTATAGAAGACAATAACGGGAATTCTTTTAATTCATCTTCGAACTCGATTTTGCGTTTCAAGTTATCTTCAAACTTCGAAAAATAATCCATCGGTAAACCAAACGGATTCTTACCATTATTGTCTAATGGAAGGTTTGATTCATCATTTAAATTATAGTCGTTGTTTTTCATTTGTTGTTTTGACTCTTGTTTACTGTAAAAGTTTAATTTGACACTAAAAATTCTTCGATCTTTTTTGCTGCTATATGATATGATGCTTTTAGAGCCCCTACAGAAGTTTCAAGTACTTCTGACATTTGTTCATAAGGCATTTCATCATAATACCTCATATTAAAGACAATTCTTTGTTTTTCCGGCAAGGTTAAAATGGCTTTTTGAAGTTTTAGCTGTATTTCATCTCCGCTAAAAAAAGTGTCACTTTCCAATGATTTCGATAATTGATATTCTATAGGATGTATAGAGGTTGTATTAGCTCTGGATTTTTGTTTTAAAAATGTTAATGATTCATTTGTAGCAATGCGATACAGCCAGGTAAATAGTTGAGATTCTTCTTTAAAGCCCGCCAAACCTTTCCATACTTTAATAAAAGTATTTTGCAATACATCATCAGTATCATCGTGACTGATCACAATCTTGCGGATATGCCAGTATAATTTTTGTTGATATTTTTGAATGAGGTAATGCAGCGCCATGTTTCGTGATTGTTCATCACTGTAAAGGGCTAATATTTTAAAATTGGCATCGACATACTCTCCCAGGCTTTAGACCAAGTACCATCTGCGCAGGTGGGCTTAACTTCTCTGTTCGGAATGGGAAGAGGTGATCCCCACCGCTATAGACGCCATAAAGGGATCACGATTTACGATTTGAGATTGACAATTTTAGATTTAGAACCTATAATCGTGACTCGAATTTCGTAATTCGTAGTTTTTTAATAAATACATATTTGAAAAAAGACACGAGTTAATCAGATTAATGATAAAAAATATTGGATGCGCATAACAGAAAGCTTACGGGTAATTAGTATTACTCGGCTTTGACATTGCTGCCTTTACACCTGTAACCTATCAACGTCATAGTCTTTGACGACCCTTATAAAGAGAACTAATCTTGAGGTGAGTTTCGCACTTAGATGCTTTCAGCGCTTATCTCATCCACACATAGCTACCCAGCGATGCCTCTGGCGAAACAACTGGTACACTAGCGGTATGTCCGACTCGGTCCTCTCGTACTAGAGTCAGCGCCTCTCAATTCTCTAACGCCCACAACAGATAGGGACCGAACTGTCTCACGACGTTCTGAACCCAGCTCGCGTGCCACTTTAATCGGCGAACAGCCGAACCCTTGGGACCTTCTCCAGCCCCAGGATGTGACGAGCCGACATCGAGGTGCCAAACCCTCCCGTCGATATGAGCTCTTGGGAAGGATCAGCCTGTTATCCCCAGCGTACCTTTTATCCTATGAGCGATGGCCCTTCCATGCGGAACCACCGGATCACTTTATCCTACTTTCGTACCTGCTCGACTTGTCGGTCTCACAGTCAAGCACCCTTATGCTAATGCACTCTACGCACGGTTACCAAGCGTGCTGAGGGTACCTTTGAAAGCCTCCGATACTCTTTTGGAGGCGACCACCCCAGTCAAACTACCCACCATGCAATGTCCTCCCGTGAAGGAGTTAGAACTCAAGTAAACAAAGGGTGGTATTTCAACGTTGACTCCATGATGCCTAGCGACACCACTTCAAAGTCTCCCACCTATCCTACACATTATTTACCCAAGTTCAATGCAAAGCTATAGTAAAGGTGCACGGGGTCTTTCCGTCCCGTTGCGGGTACTCGGTATCTTCACCGAGACTCCAATTTCACAGGGCTCGTGGCTGAGACAGTGGAGCGATCGTTACACCATTCGTGCAGGTCGGAACTTACCCGACAAGGAATTTCGCTACCTTAGGACCGTTATAGTTACGGCCGCCGTTTACTGGGGCTTCGATTCAAAGCGTTGTCTTGCGACTAACCTCTCCTCTTAACCTTCCAGCACCGGGCAGGTGTCAGGCCTTATACTTCATCTTTCGATTTTGCAAAGCCATGAGTTTTTGATAAACAGTCGCCGCTCCCATTTTACTGTGGCCCTCCGAAGAGGGCACCCCTTTTCCCGAAGTTACGGGGTTAATTTGCCTAGTTCCTTAGCCACGGCTCACCCTAGCGCCTTAGTATATTCTACTTGTCTACCTGTGTCGGTTTGCGGTACGGGCATCTTATGGCTGAAGCATAGAGGGTTTTCTTGGAAGTCTGATTAGGATCACTATCCCATTGTCCGAAGACTCCGGGTACTATTAGCTTTCAACAAGACGAGCGGATTTGCCAACTCATCCTAAATCTACGGCCTTTAACGTACTATTCTGTCAGTACGCGGATCTTTCACTACTCCGTCACCCCATAGCACCATAAGCCGGTATTGGAATATTAACCAATTGTCCATTATCTACGCCCTTCGGCTTTGACTTAGGACCCGACTGACCCTGATTCGATTAACGTTGATCAGGAAACCTTAGACTATCGGCGGGCAGGTTTCTCACCTGCCTAATCGTTACTTATACCTACATTTGCTTTTCTAATCGCTCCAGTACAGCTCGCGCTATACCTTCAGTGCAGATTAGAATGCTCCCCTACCACTCTTTCGAGTTCATTGCTTCGGCACTATGCTTAATGCCCGTTTATTATCCACGCCCAACCGCTCGACCAGTGAGCTGTTACGCACTCTTTAAATGAATGGCTGCTTCCAAGCAAACATCCTGGCTGTCACAGCAGTCGGACCACGTTTTAACAACTTAGCATAGATTTTGGGGCCTTAGCAGATGATCTGGGTTCTTTCCCTCTCGCCCAAGGACCTTAGCACCCATGGGCTCACTCCCGAGTATATATCGTAGCATTCGGAGTTCGTCAGGATTTGGTAGGCGGTGAAGCCCCCTAGTCCAATCGGTAGCTCTACCTCTACGATACTCGACCTCGAGGCTGTTCCTAAAAACATTTCGGGGAGTACGAGCTATTTCCCAGTTTGATTAGCCTTTCACCCCTACCCTCAGCTCATCCGAGAGCTTTTCAACGCTCACCAGTTCGGTCCTCCGTTCCGTGTTACCGAAACTTCAACCTGGCCAAGGGTAGATCACAAGGTTTCGCGTCTACCCCCACTGACTAAGCGCCCTATTAAGACTTGCTTTCGCTTCGGCTGCGGACCTTAGGTCCTTAACCTTGCCAGTGAGGAGTAACTCGTAGGTTCATTATGCAAAAGGCACGCGGTCATTCGCCAATGGCGAACTCCCACAGCTTGTAAGCGCACGGTTTCAGGTTCTATTTCACTCCGTTGTTTACGGTTCTTTTCACCTTTCCTTCACAGTACTTGTTCACTATCGGTCTCTCAGTAGTATTTAGCCTTACCAGATGGTGCTGGTGGATTCCCACAGGGCGTCTCCGACCCCGTGGTACTCAGGATACTGCTAGAATGCATAACTATACATGTACGGGACTATCACCCGCTATGGTTCAACTTTCCAGAAGAATTCCATTTCTTTTATGCATACACGTTACAGTCCTACAACCCCATAGTTGCCGAGACAACTATGGTTTGGGCTATTCCCCGTTCGCTCGCCACTACTTGGGGAATCACTATTTGTTTTCTTTTCCTCCGGGTACTTAGATGTTTCAGTTCTCCGGGTTGGCTTATTTCTATTCACGACCTTCAGTCGTGAGGGTTGCCCCATTCGGAAATCCGCGGGTCAATTGGTTATTTCCACCTAACCGCGGCTTATCGCAGGTAATCACGTCCTTCGTCGCCTCTGAGAGCCAAGGCATCCTCCATGCGCCCTTGCTTACTTTCTTTGTATTATACTTCTGTTGTATTTCCTATCCAATATGTCAAAGAACGTTTCTTCGTTAACCGAAGAGCGTGATAAATACCGGAATTGAACCGGCTTCCTATCCCTTAATGTTAAGTGGGATTGCTCATCCAATGAGCTTATTCATCAATAAAAAAGAACGTTGTATTACAACATAACTTGTGGAGGTGAACGGAGTCGAACCGATGACCCCCTGCTTGCAAAGCAGGTGCTCTAGCCAGCTGAGCTACACCCCCAAATGTGAGGTAGCCAAATGGTTTAACCTTCAACGAAGCATATTGTAGTAGTCCCGAGCGGAGTTGAACCGCTGACCTCTACATTATCAGTGTAGCGCTCTAACCAACTGAGCTACGGGACTGAATTGAGTTTCCGCTGCCCTTTGGCAAGCTGTCTCACTGCTGCTCGTTTTGGGTGCCTCGCGTTGAGAAAAAAAATGGGAAAGGCAGATAAAAAACTATCGACTCATTATCTGATAATATAATTATCATTAGAGTGTTCAAATAACTCTAGAAAGGAGGTATTCCAGCCGCACCTTCCGGTACGGCTACCTTGTTACGACTTAGCCCCAGTCATTGGTTTTACCTTAGGCAACGCCTTTCGGCAATCGACTTTAGGTACTCCCAACTCCCATGGCTTGACGGGCGGTGTGTACAAGGCCCGGGAACGTATTCACCGCGTCATTGCTGATACGCGATTACTAGCGATTCCAGCTTCATGAAGTCGAGTTGCAGACTTCAATCCGAACTGAGACCGGTTTTAGAGATTAGCATCACATTGCTGTGTAGCAACCCTTTGTACCGGCCATTGTAGCAGGCCATTGTAGCACGTGTGTAGCCCTGGACGTAAGGGCCGTGATGACTTGACGTCGTCCCCACCTTCCTCACCGCTTACGCGGGCAGTCTCACTAGAGTTCCCAGCTTTACCTGTTGGCAACTAATGATAGGGGTTGCGCTCGTTGCGGGACTTAACCCAACACCTCACGGCACGAGCTGACGACAGCCATGCAGCACCTAGTTTCGCGCCATTGCTGGAAGATCCCTTTCAGGACCGGTCGCTAACTTTCAAGCCCAGGTAAGGTTCCTCGCGTATCATCGAATTAAACCACATGCTCCTCCGCTTGTGCGGGCCCCCGTCAATTCCTTTGAGTTTCACCGTTGCCGGCGTACTCCCCAGGTGGATTACTTATCGCTTTCGCTTGGTCGCTGACTGTCATATCGCCAACAACGAGTAATCATCGTTTACGGTGCGGACTACCAGGGTATCTAATCCTGTTTGATCCCCGCACTTTCGTGCCTCAGCGTCAGTTATAGTTTCGTTAGCTGCCTTCGCAATCGGTGTTCTATGACATATCTAAGTATTTCACCACTACATGTCATATTCCGCCAACGTCATCTATACTCTAGACCGACAGTATCAATGGCAGTTTCTCAGTTAAGCTGAGAGATTTCACCACTGACTTATCAGTCCGCCTACGCACCCTTTAAACCCAATGAATCCGGATAACGCTTGCATCCTTCGTCTTACCGCGGCTGCTGGCACGAAGTTAGCCGATGCTTATTCTTACCATACTATCAACCCGGTACACGTACCGGGGTTTTCTCTGGTACAAAAGCAGTTTACAACCCATAGGGCCGTCATCCTGCACGCGGCATGGCTGGTTCAGAGTTGCCTCCATTGACCAATATTCCTTACTGCTGCCTCCCGTAGGAGTCTGGTCCGTGTCTCAGTACCAGTGTGGGGGTTAGTCCTCTCAGATCCCCTACTGATCGTCGCCTTGGTGAGCCGTTACCTCACCAACTAGCTAATCAGACGCATACTCATCTAAAACCGCCGGAGCTTTCAATAAAAAACGATGCCGTTTCTTATATTACGGGGTATTAATCTCTCTTTCGAAAGGCTATCCCCCTGTTTTAGGTAGATTGTATACGTGTTACGCACCCGTGCGCCGGTCGCCACCAGTTATTGCTAACCGTGCTGCCCCTCGACTTGCATGTATTAAGCCTGCCGCTAGCGTTCATCCTGAGCCAGGATCAAACTCTCCATTGTAAAAGTAATTTGATCTAGATATTCATATCTAGGAATGTCTGTTCAGGGTCTAGCATGTATTTTATTATCCTTCGTATCACTACGTCGGATATTTCAGATGTACTCTCTTTTATTTTTAGAGTTACCTGCTACATTTTTTGGTTTCAATCTTTTCAAAGAACTCGGCTAATTTCTTAACCTAATATATCTTTTAGTCTCATTACCCGAAAGCTTTTCAACTAATAAATCTCTTAATGAACGTCCGCTATTTTCATTTGCGGGCTGCAAAAGTACATATCCTTTTCTTAACCACCAAATTTATTTGCAAAAAAAAATTAATTATTTTTTTCTACCAAATAAACCTCAACCTCTCAATACTCCTCAGCCTTATCAATTAACGGGCTGCAAATGTAATAATCTTTTCTTTACCTACAAGAAAAAAAATATTCTTTTTTTGAAAAAATTAAATGATTCTCGTAATTGATTGATTTACTGAGTATTATTTTTACTACTTAGTGGGTTATTAACCGCTAAAAATAAGGTTATGGGAGGAATTTGTACTTCTTTAAAGGCTATTTCATATTTATGAATTGTAACGGTACTTCGTAATCTCCTTTTCTGCAAAGAGCAATTACTGCCTGTAAATCATTAATACTCTTACTTGATACACGGATAATATCATCCATAACCTGAGCGGTTACCTTGATTTTACTATCTTTTATGTCTTTTAATATTTTTTTGGAAGCTTCTTTTTCGATACCCTGTCGGATTCTAATTTCCTTTTTAATAACCATTCCTGATGGGTAATGTTTTTTACTTTCATCCAAACAACGCGGATCCAGCCCCTGCTTGATCATACGACTGTGAATGGCATCAATAATAGCATTTAACCGCATATCGTGTTCGGTTGTGATATTAATTATCAAATCTTTTTTATTAAAATCTACCTCGCTTTTAGAGTCCCTGAAATCAAAGCGGTTTAAAATTTCTTTTTTAGCTACGTTTATAGCATTATCAAGGGTTTGAGGATCTGCTTTACTGGCAATATCAAATGACGGCATACTCTGTGGTTGTGGTTATTTATTACGTATTTCTAGTATGATAAATGTACAACAAAAAATTAAAATGAAATGACGGTGCCTGAATGTGTTTGAAAAGTTTATTTATTTGTTTGTAAAAATCTGTGTCTTTTATGGTTTGCTATCGATATATTTGAGTGATAACAACACTATTATGATCAAAAAAATCACGCTAAGTTCCTTATTTATATTGGCAATGCATATTGCCAATGCTCAAAAATTAACTCAATTCAGTTCCGACTCTGTTAAGTACATCAAAGAATTGGGTGAATACTTTTATGATAATTCGGCTAATAAAAAAGATGCGGAGGAATACGTTTTAAATTTTCAAAAAGTATGGAAATCTCCTGATTTTTCGAGCAAATACAGAGCGGCGATTTACAAGACCAGTAATACGATGTTGCAGCGGAAATTAAAGCCTTATCCCTATTTTATCAGCTATTTGAATTCTGTTGTAAACTTCATTGATTCTAAACAAAACCCTGAAGTGTTTGATAACTGGCAGTTATGTATCGAGAAAATATTTAATTCTAAAAATCTTAAAAATTTCGGGGAATATCTGGAGATGAGCGAAACTATTTTTTCGGAAAACATTTTTTATAAATCGCCAACATACAGCTACCGAAGTGTTGAAAGCAGCTATAAGTTTGAGTTTGACTCGGTTCCCAAAGTTGTATTTCCTAAAATCACCCTGATTGGTTCCAGTCCCAGAGGGGATTCGATTTCTGTTGAGAATATTCAAGGTGTTTATTATCCGTCGTGGGGAAAATTTGTGGGAAAAGGCGGGCGCCTGAGCTGGAAGCGCACGGGTGTAGGCGACGATGTTTATGCTGATCTGATCCGAATTAATCTGGATTGCAAAACAGGTGGCTATACGTCTGACTCTGCAACATTTGTAGGAAAGCGCTATTTTGATGTTCCTCAAAAAGGAAGAGTATCGGATAAGATTGTTACAGAAAACGGGGATCCTACCTATCCCCGCTTCGATTCATACAGCAAGCGATTGGTTATTAAAAATATTTATCCTGACGTTGATTATGATGGTGGATTTGGAATGCGCGGTAACAAATTTGTGGGTACGGGAAATGCTCAGAATCCGGCTAAATTATTGTTTAAACGCAACAATGCCCGGTTTTTAGAAATATCGGCCCGTTCGTTTGCCATGACCAAGGAAAAAATTAATGCCAAGCCTGCCGGCGTGAAATTCTATTTAGATAAAGATTCTATCATCCATCCGGGATTGAGTTTTGTTTATCAGGTAGATAAAAAAACAGTAACGTTATTAAGAACTGATGATGGTTTAGAGAAATCGCCTTACTTTAATACGTACCATAAAGTGGATATGTACTTTGAACAGTTGGTATGGAAAACAGATGAACCAAAAATTGAATTTAATTTTCTTCCTAACAACACTCAGGGCGAAGCTTTTTTTGAATCTCAGGATTTCTTCTCCAGAGGTCGTTTAGAGGCTATTAAAGGCCAGGAAACAGTAAATCCGGTTCAGAAAATGAATGATTATTATAACAATAACGGGAATCTATTAACCTTTACCGTAGTTGATTTTGCCAAGTATATAAAATACTTAGCGGTTGATCTAAGGCCAATCATTTTTAAGATGGCCATTTTTGGATTGATTTATTATGAGCCTGAAACGGATTTGGTAACCATTAAACCCCGCTTGTTTGATTATATCAAGAATCTGAAGCATGAAAGGGATTACGATATTTTAACCATTCACTCGTTTTTTACAGAGGAATTTAAAAAAGCAGTTCCTAATGCGAATTTGAATAATGCCACGATGAGTTTGGTAAATAACTCTTATGATATTACAATCAGAGGTGTAGAAAATATTTTATTAAGTGATACTCAAAAAGTATTTATTTTTCCTAAACGCCAGGAATTGATTTTAAAGAAGAACAGAACCATTGATTTTTCAGGTACTGTAGCATCGGGTAAGTTTGAGTTTCATGGAAAGGATTTTGTGTTTGACTATGATATGTTTAAATTAAAAATGAAAACGATTGATTCGTGCCGCATTTATGTTGTATCCCGTGAACCGGACATTAACGGAAATTATCCATACCGCAGAGTGCAAACCGTTATAGAGAATCTGAACGGGGAATTACGGATTGATGCTCCTAAAAATCATAGTGGTTATGGTAAAGCAACAACCTTTCCTCAATTCCAGAGCTTCAAAGAAAGTTATACGTTTTATGATAAGAAAACGATCTTTAAAGGGGTTTATAACCGTGATAAATTCTACTATAAACTCGATCCGTTTACGATGGATAGTTTAGATAACTTTAGAAATGAAGGGTTGATATTTGAAGGCGAGTTTTCTTCGGCCGGCATTTTTCCAACGTTCAGAGAGCAACTATCACTTCAAAAAGATTACTCGCTGGGTTTTGTCAGGAATACTCCGCCCGGAGGTTTTCAGGTATATGGCGGCAAGGCTAAATTTGAAAATGAAATCCGTTTAAGTAATAAAGGGTTAAGGGCTGATGGAGATTTGAATTATGTTACATCAACAACCAGATCGAAAGATTTTATTTTCTTTCCGGATAGTATGAATACGCTAGCCAATACCTTTGATATTAAAGAACAAATAGACCCTATTGAATTTCCTCAATCACATGGCGACACTGTTTATGTGCATTGGATGCCTTATAAAGATCTGATGAATGCTACTGATAAAGCCAGTCCATTCAAAACCTATAATAAAAGCTGTACATTCAAAGGACGTTATTCTTTAAGTCCGCAAGAGTTACATGGGAATGGTGTAGTGGATATGGTTAAAGCTGACCTGGAAGCCGTCAATATTTTATTTAAGCAACACCAATTCTTTTCAGACACTGCCAACTTTCATTTAAAGGCTATAGGGGAAGAAGGCTTAACCTTTGCGTCGGATAATGTGAATGCGAAAATGGACTTAGAGAAACGTGTGGGAGAGTTTGTTGCCAATGGTAATGCCTCCATTGTGAAGTTCCCGAAAAACCAATACATCGCTTATATGGAGCGTTTTAAATGGTTTATGGATACGGAAGAGATACAGTTAGGTGATGAGAATAAAAAACTGGATGGCAGCGTTGAAAATGCCCTGGATTTAGAGGGGCCACAGTTTATATCCGTGCATCCTAAACAGGATTCATTGCGTTTCCTTGCTCCTGCGGCTAAATATAATTTAAGGAAATGTATTATCAGTTGTATCAATGTTCCGTTTATTAATGTGGCCGATGCAAGGGTATTTCCTGATTCGGGAAAAGTGATCATTTACAGAAATGCGGTAATCGATACTTTAAGAAATGCCAACATCTTAGCTAATACGGTTACAAAATATCATACCATCCGAAACGTAACGGCTAATCTTTTTGGCAGGTATAGTTATCTGGCGAATGGGGAATACCAATATCTGGATGAGAACAAAAAACCTTATTTAATTAAGTTCAATACCATTAAACCTGATACTGCGGGGCAAACGGTATCGGAGGGTATTATTTCGGAAGAATCGAAATTTCAGTTCAATGATTATTTTAGTTTTGCGGGAAAAGTATACTTATTTGCGTCCAACAAATTTTTGACCTATGATGGAGGTACCAAAATAGTACATTCCTGTGGTAAAATTGGAAAAGCCTATCTGAAGTTTAATGGCGAGATCGATCCCAACGACATCTTGATTCCGTTACCGGAAAACACAACGGACATGAACGGAAAACCCGTTGGCTCCGCTATTATTTACGGGCAGGATACCAATATGGTGTATTCGTCGTTTGTATCATTAAGAGGGGGCAGAAAGGACGTGGATGTGATTGGTGCCAGTGGTTTCTTAGGTTTTGATAAGGAAAGCAAAGAATACCGAATTACAAACAAAGAAAAAATGGTGGAGCAATCCTTACCTGGAAATTACATTAGTTTGAATACCGAAAATTGTAAGGTGTATGCTGAAGGTAAAATGGATTTGGGTGCTGATTTAGGACAAGTACAATTCAACTCGATTGGTATTGCTACTCACAGCACCATTAATGACTCAGCGACTTTTGAATTAATGTCGACCATTGATTTCTTTTTTGATAAGGGTGCTTTGAAAAAAATGGTGAAAGATGTTGAAGTATATACGAACACTCTTGAACCGATTGATTTTAGTAATAAAGTATTTACAAAAGGGATTACAGAAATTCTTGGTAAAGAAAAAGGTGATAAGGTTATTGCAGATTTAAACTTAAATGGCGCGATTAAAAAGTTTCCGGATGAATTTGAAAAAACCTTTTTAATTACCAATACCGAAATGCGTTACGACAAAACCAGCCGTTCATTCCTCTCTGTTGGAAAAATAGGTTTGGGAGCGATCAACAAAAATGAAGTGTATAAACAAGTACCGGGATACATTCAGATTCAACGAAAAAAAGGTGGGGATAATTTTACCTTGTATTTTGAGTTAGACCCTCAAACATGGTACTACTTCTACTATTTTAAAGGTGTAATGAGTGTGGTAAGTAGTAACGCTGAATTTAATAACACCATTAAAGAGTTGAAATCCAAAGACAAAAAACAAGAGGTTAAAAGTGGTCCGGGCTTTCAGTACACGATTTGTAGCCCAACCAAACGAGATATGTTCTTAAGAAAAATGAAACAGGCTAATGCCGGCAATGAGGAATAAGACATTAAGTAATAATTCAAATCCCTTTAAGTAAAACTTAAAGGGATTTTTTATTATATTTGATTAAGGATCGCTTGTAATTGTTTGCTGTTGATGGTAAGTATTTACAAACGGATAAATCGCGCCAAGCGGGTAGTTAGCGGCAAGCTTGACAAAAAACAAAATGTTGACTGAATTAGAAAAATATCCCTTACAGACCTATGAAGTATATTTGCTCAATCACTTGACAAAAATATATTCTGCAAGAAAGGAGGTTATTAGAACTGACTGGACTAAACATTCAGACCTTCTAATTGACAAGTTTGCGATTCACTCCTCAACATTATTTCAGTTAATTGATGGAATAATTGAACATAAGAGCGTAGACCCAAATGTTCGAAAATTTTCATTTGATTTGTTTTCAGTAAATTCCTTACTAAGAGTTTTAATAGAAACGTACATAACCTTCAATCACATTTTTGTATTAGGTAAATCGGAAGATGAAAAAGAGTTTCGTTTCCTATTGTGGCAATTAGACGGACTCCTTGAGCAAAAAAAGTTTAAAATCAACAATGACGACTTTGAGGAAGTTGAATCCATATTAAATGCCAATAAAACAAAAATTGATAGTTTGTTCGACCAGATTACAGCAACAGCTTTCTATAAAACTATTACTAAAACAGAGCTAGTTAAAATATTTGATACTGATAAAAGAAAAACTAATTGGAAATTTAAAATTACAGAGGACAATAGAATTATACCGTTAAAAATAATAGAGTTGGTTGAACTCACTTGCGTATCAAGGACTTTTATCAATTTGTACAAATACACGTCGACCCATACTCATTCAGGCTATGTTTCAATCGAGCATTTTGAAAAAATGCGTGGCAAGCAAGTCTCCGACGATTATGTAAATCCCTTAGTTAACCAAGCTAACATTTTGACAATATTTTTAATTAAAGACATCTGTTCAATTGACACAAACGCACAAAAAGCTTTTTTGAATTTATCCGACAACACTAGACACGAAATTATTGGGATTAATAAGGCATTTAGAAAAATATAAAGCCAGCCGCTAACAGCGCCTACAACTTATGCGTACAGACATCTGTGGCATTTGCAAAAATCAGCGGCAGACAATTATTTTCATTTTGCAAATGGCTACCAAACATTTATCTTTAACCAAACATTTCGGCAGACATTGTTTCAAACACGCACAAGTTGTAGCCGCAATCCGTTAGCGGCAACTTTACAGACAGAGAAACAACAGATTATCATGCCACTAAGAGCCTTTGTAAACGGACAGGAGAAAATCTCAATTTGTTATTCAGACGATGAGTGGATTTCTATAAAGGAAGGCATTAAAACGGACAGCGTTAAAATTATATTGCCATGTTGCCAACAACACGGTTTTTTGCGAACAAGTTCAAAAGGGCTAAAACATTTTATTCACGCAAAGGGACAAAATTCTTGTGATTGGAAACCTGAAACTCCAGAACACTTGAAAGCGAAAGTTGAAGTCGTTAATGCTTGCATAGAAAACGGTTGGAAGGCAATTCCAGAACATTCCGAAAATGACTGGCGTGCAGATGTGTTAGCTGTTAAAAATGACGCTAGAATAGCATTTGAAATACAATGGAGCTCTCAGACAGCCGCAACAACACAATTCCGACAAGACCGTTACAAAGAATCTAAAGTAAGGGGTTGTTGGTTTTTCAGAACCGTGCCGAAGGAATATCGGAAATGGAAAGATAATTATTACGCTATAAAAGAAATTCCGTTTTTTAAAATAAACAAATCTGACGACGATAGCATGATTGTGAACTTCAATAAGTCAGAATTACCAATCGGTGACTTCGTTAGCAGTCTTTTAAATAAACAAATAAAATTTTGCGAAAACTATCGCGCAGAAACAAATCAAGAAATTGAAATTGTATTTTTTGAAACATCTTGCTGGAGATGTCATGAAATACAACATCTATACACAGTCGACACTCGAATTCAATCTCGTTGCAAGACTGAAATGTATTTAGAAAGTGAAATGTGGGATAACAAGGGTATTGATAAGCATCCAAATGTTATAAAAGCTGTATTAGAAATAGTAAAAGCAAATCCTGAATTTAAAATTGGTACCGTAAAAAATAGATTTAGTAAAACTGCTTTTCACAGATTTCTTTCATTTGGTTGTTATAGCTGCGATGTAATCTTGGGCGATTTCCACTTACAAACTGAAAAAATGGAGGCTCTTAATGGTCCTCGTAATCACACATTTAAAGTTAAAGTCGACCTCGGGACAGTTACAGAAGAAGGTCATCATTGGTGCTATTCACCAGAACACAAGCATTGTGTGTAAAGCAGCCGCTAACAGCAAGCAAGCTCAAGTGGCGGGACGAGGAAGGTCTTCGGCTAAATCACTGCGCTTATAATCTTTTAAATTCAAAAGTAGGATAGCCTTTTACTCCGCTTGAATTATAAAAGTCGATGAAATGCAATTTGTAATAAAAGCCTTTGCTGTCGTTAATGATATAACATAAGTTCGTGTTTACGGTATACATGTTTGTATTCAGATTAAATGCTTTCCAGTCGTACCCAATTGCGTTTTTTGCCGTTAAAAATGATCTTCCCAAAGTATCATTGATGGTAATATCAGAAAATGGTCTGTCGGATATTTTTATCATTCTGGTATTAAATGTATTTGTTAATACACCCATGACCTGGTAATACTGAAAGGGATCATAAAATATATGTGTATATTGCGTGAAGCAAAGGTCGTAGCCGGTTTTTAAGGGTTCGATATTAACGGGTGTGTGTAATGTTAAGGAGTAGGCATTGAAACTTCGCTCACTGTTTTTATTCACTGTTCCCTGATAGGTTTGTGTTCCATATATATCCGCGTATTCAAACATAAATTGTGTAGCAGAGGCAGATATGATTTTTAACTTATAAAACCCTAACTCCTGCCCTGTTTCGCTATAGCCTCTGTTGATAATAAACACATTATTTCCTGTTTTCCAATCAATGGCAGTACTATCCAAATTGCCCGTTGGGGAATCGACTGTTTCGTGTGCTCCCAGGCCTGCAGTATCCGTTACCTGAGAAAGCTGAGTTTTATTTGTTTTATATACTCTCATTCCTAATGAGGTGTTTAAAATAATGTGATCGCCATTTTCCGAAGATTCAAAAGCAATATCCCAATCGGTTTTAAGATTTGTAGCAACTACTTTGTTTTCGCTTAAGCTAAACCAGATCTGGTTTTTGTAATTAGACGTCATTTCTACCTGAGCGGTCATTACATCTCCCCTATCGTATTTTGGTGCCGGTAGTTCCTTTTTTTCGCATGAAAAAAAAGTTGCTACCATACCTAATGCAATGACTATTCTCATTCTTTTGTTAAGCTTAGTGTTAGTTTAATAAAATAATTACGGCCTGTTGATAATGGCACTGTTGATGACGATGTACTGTGAACACCTCCTGAAACAGCTGTGGAATTAATATTCTTCACATCAAACATATTTTTGCATCCCACTGTAATTCCTATCCGGTCTTTATACCATAGTTTAGAAACGGTTACATCAAGGGTATGATAATCTGATAAACTGGTTTGTTGTACTTTATTGTCTACCAATATATAACCAGGTAATTTACCATTATATTTATAGAACATGGAAATACTGATCTTCTTCTTTATGAGCCGATAAGCTATATTTTCTGATACTTCGGGAGAATAATTAAACTGAGGAACAGCCTGTGTTTCCGACAAATCATTATAACGTCCTGTATAATTAAAGCCTGTTTGAAAGGTCAGTTTTTTGAATTTAAGTGTATTGTTAAGTTGCACGCCGAAGGTTTTGTATTTTCCTATATTGATGTAAGAATACTCTGTAGCCGTGGTTTGAGCCAGTGTAATGAGGTTGTAAATATCATTGTAAAAGGCATTTACATCCAGTTTAAATCTGCAATTATTAATAGTGGTTTTGTAGTTGTAAGACACCGAAAAATTATCTGATTGTTCTGATCTTAAATTCATGTTTCCCACAATATTGTGGTTAATGTCAACAAATAAAAAATATAATTCTTTTAAGGCGGGTGCTCTGAATCCTCTGGCATAACTGCCTCTGACAGTATGCTTATTGTTTAATGTCCATTTTAAATTTAAGGATGGAATAAGCGGTGTTTTGTATAATGTATTATAGGCATATCTCACTCCCGGTTTTATAATAAGCTTTGGGATTGGTTTATACTCCAGGGTTGCAAAGCCGGCATAATCTCCCATGTATTGTAACTGATTATTGATGCGTTTCCCAAAAGCCGATTCGTAATTTATATCATAACCTATTTCATAGTTTAATCTGGAAGAATCGATTCTGTGAACAAAAGAGGCTCTGCTCATTAATAAAGTAAATGTGCTGGTATCCTGATCGGAATTGTTTAATGACAAGGTTTCATCCAAAGTGGTTAAATCTTTATAAACCGTTTTTTTTATCCGGCTGTAATAATTGTATGCTGCCAGTGCATTAACTGTCCAGTTCTTAGAAATTTTTCCGTTCAGATACGCATTATTATCAAAACGCCTGGTATAATAGTAGTCATCAAACGATGATTCGGCATATGGTGCTCTCGGGTAACCTCTGTTGGTTATTTTTTCATCAAAAAAAGAGGTCTTTAATCCCGCATTTAATTTATTAAATGTATAGCTATAGCCCAATGTGGCAAAATATTGTTCTTTCGGCTTCCATTTCTTATAACGGGAACTATCGGCTATTTGAGGCTTCGGAAAATAAAACGCATGATCCATGGTGTTCCACCCATCAAAATAATTCCTTCCTCCATTTATCTGAATATTATGTTTCTTATAATGCACATTAGCATCTGCGGATATGTTGTAGGTGCCAATGCTTTCATAATAACCTGTTGTTGCAAGCGTAAGTTTTTTTGTACCCGGATTTTTAGTAATGATATTAATGGTTCCTGCTAAGGCATTCGTTCCATACTGAACAGAAAGCGGGCCTTCAATAAATTCAACACGCTCTACATTATTCACGTTGATCTGAGATAAATCGATATTGCCATTTAAACGGCCAATCATTGGCACACCATCCATTAATAGTTTGACATTCTCGCCACTGATGCCCTGCAGACTCATTCCAGCTCCTAACACATTATCCTGCTGAAGCCTCACATTCAATTGATTGGATAACACGTCGCGCATATTAACGGCGCCCATTTGCTGAATTTTTTCTTTATCAATCACCTGAATCTTTTGAACGGATTGTTCGGTGGCTGTTGGTGCATATTGAGCTGTAATAACAACTTCGTTCAGGTTTAAGTTTGACGGTGTGATATAAATTCTTTTCAGTTTATTCAATCCTATGCCTGTTATTACTTTCACCAATTTATCGTAGCCAACTGCCTGAATAATTAATGTGTAATTACTACTATCGTCATCTTCAGCCTGATGGTATTCTATTTTTCCTTTAGCATCGGCTACTTTACCAAAGCTTAAAAAGCTGTTCTTAATATAAATAGTAGCAAAAGGCACAGGCAAAGAATCTCTGGAAGAGCATACCTGTAGTTGCTGCGACCATCCTTTGCCTGCACATAAGATCAGAATAGTGATGAAAATTCTCACGTATTTTATGACGCTTTTAAAAATGAATCTATTATTTTTTTGATTTCGGCATTAGCTGTGCCTTTTACATAGGTTTTGCTATTGCATGTTTCGTCGCCCAATTCGAATAAACTTTCATACAAGCGTTTATTATCCACTTTAGCAGCCAATTTTAAGTCGGGATATTTTGCATACACTTCTTCCCATACTTTGCGAACATCAGCCCAGTAGGCCTTTTGTTTTTCCCAATATTTCAGGGCCGGAGAGGCATCATATTTTCCTTTCGAAAAATATTCCATTCCTTTTTCCCAAACCAACAATTTATCTTTGCCATTTTCCCGAATAATTTTTTCGTTATCCTGAATGTAAGCCCAGTTTCCGTTATTGAATATTTCCATGCGTATGTGTCGTCTCATTACATTATAATCTTTTCGTTTGGTAAATTCGCGACGTGGTAAAGGCGAGTCATTGGTTCCTTCCCAAAAATGTTTTCCATCTACATGAACCCATGTTCCGTAGCTTTCGTAGCGGGGGCTATCGTCTACCTGATATACTTTTTGTGTCCAGGTTCCTTTTGCCTGTTCCGAAGTGAGATTAGTTCTTAACCATTCATTATCCTTCACAAAATTATAGATCTCTTTATTTTCATATACCCAATCCTGTCTCCAGTGTTTGATAATGGTAGAGTCGTCAATAATCAATAAATGTTGTAATACGATTTTAGTAGGGGTTTCTTCTATCAATGATACCTGCTCTATTCCATGCTCACTGTATCTTTCATGAAATTTATAAGCGGTATCGGGCGCAAATGTTTCCGCGAAATCGAATGATACTTTATAGATGCCACACATGGCTTTAATGCTCTCTCTGTCCTGATCTAATTTATTAGCAGTAGATTTTGATTGTGAAAATAATGTTCCGGCAAATAAGCATCCGGCAATAATCATGAGTGTTTTCATAGTGTTTTTTTTACGTTTTTTGTTTCCGGCTAATGCCCGCAACCAACAAACCTTTGCAGGCATTATAGACCGGAATAGGTTTTATTGTTTTATTAATTTTTGTGTTGTGCTATATCCACCGGCATTTATAGAAACGAAATAAACACCTGTGTTAAAACCGCCTGTATATAAATGATGTTGATTCAATCCTGACGTCATAACCAATTGCTCTGTATACAACAATTTACCGGTGATATCTGTTACAGAAACTGAAACATTGGATACCTGACCGGTTGTTGAAAATAATAATGTGGTATGATCTCCGTTAGCAGGATTTGGATATAAGGCCATTGCTGAGATAGTTGCCCCTACTTCATTCACAGAAGTTGATGTTTGCAATACTTCTTTTGTAAATTTGAATTTCCCTGAAGTGCTTCCGGTATAAGATGTAAAAACGATCTTATAGATAGTGTTATCCCGGGTTTTTACAAAATAAACACGAGCCGGTTCAACCGTGTATTGAAAAGAAGCATTTAATCCTTTCCAATCCCAACCCAAAACATTTGTTGCTGTGCTAAACGTATGTGCGGCATAAGTGGTGTAAGTTGAAGGAGCTGCTACCGAGTTGGCCTGAGCTGCCAATACATCCATATTTTGAATAACACCGGCTACAACCTGATTGGCGGAGCCCTGATATAATTCTGATGTAGAAGTATATTTTGTGAATAACAGATCCCAGTCTGCGGAAGCAGGTTCTCTGTCTACGATCGCATCCGTCGTTAATGAATAGTAAATGAAATTTTTGGTTCCGTAAGTTTGTTTGGGAATTGTAACCGTGTGTAAGTTTGAGTTATCAATATCAGAATAAACTAATGTATAGATATAAGGTGTGCCTGAATTAGTTAAATCCTGAATATAGAACTTTTTGTAAGCCCCTCCGCTTAACTGTGCAATAAACACTCTGTTTCCTGTAATATTATGAGTAGAAGGATTATAACTTCCCCAGCCATAGTTATAAGAACCTACAGGTTGCTGATTCAGTGCTCCTAATGTCCATGTAGAATCGCTGTTATAGAGCGGTGTGGTGGCAGCATCGGCCTGGGTAACTGCCGTAAATGTTGCCGGGGTTGCTCCTGTAGCAATATATACGTTATTTCCTGCAGCATGATTAAATAATACGGTTACTTCGTATCCATCTGTTGTAAATCCAAGCTCCCAATTAGCGCGTGCCTGTGTGGTTCTTGTTCCGTCTGATAATTTATACCATGATTCGTTGGCGCTTCCTATCATGACTGAATCATTGACTATTGTTTGAGCTTTTAGACTCAGTGTTCCCAGCGTTAGTAATGCGAGGGAAAGTAGTGGCTTGTTCATATTATATTGTTTAGAATGATTATAAATAATTTTTGCAAAGATGGGTGACGTAAGTTCGAACGGCAATACTTAAATGAGGGTAAATTGTACTACCAAAGTTTAGGTATGTGATAGCCAATAATGAGTAGAGGGTATTACGTAAAATATATAAAAACACTTAATTCCTAAAGTTTAAATAAGCATTCAATTCGTTCCTGAAAGAGCACAATTACATGAGAGGTGTATAAAGGACATTCGACCCTGAAAGGGTCGTACACTAATAACAAAACATCCATTCTATTAATATGCGACCCTTTCAGGGTCGAACAATAAATAAGATTGTAACTAAACTACTGCTTAAATAAAACTAATTCATTTCATCAAGCCTGTTTTAATGGCATATTGAGCTAATTCAATGCTATGGTTGATGCCCAATTTTTTGTAGATATTTTTTTTATGAGTCACAACCGTATAATAACTGATGCTCAAACTGTCCGCAATTTCTTTGGGACGCTTACCGGATACCAATTCTTTGATCACATCGACTTCACGTTCAGTAATACCGCCTGTGGAACAATGATCTTTAATAGAGATTTCCTTCTCTAATAACACATCGATGATCTGTCCGCAGAAATATTTTTCTCCTTTGGCACAGGATCTAATAGCATCAATTATTTCCTGCTCATCGCAGTCTTTCAATAAATAATTTTTGATCCCGATGCCAATGACTTTTTTGATCTCCTCAGCAGTTTTTTCATGAGAAATAACCAGGATATTCAAATTTGGATAGGATTGTTTTATTGTGCTGATGACCTTTAAGGAAAAACAATCGTCACAACAATGATCTACAATCAATACATCGGGTAATTGTTTTTTTAAGGAAGAATTGAGGCTTTTGGTATCCTCTACTTCGGTAATATACTCAAAATCCGGATTCTCTTTTACCAGCGTTCTCAGCCCCTTTCTGATTAAAAAGGCTGTATCGGCAATAATGACTTTTATAGGGCGTTGTTGGTTCAAAATTTAATTTAGATTAATTCTAAACAACAAACATATACTAAATACTTAGGAATTGTAATACCTAAATTAGGGTATAATTCAAATTTTGAATCGTAACCCTAAAAATCCTCGGATACCCTGATTTGGTGCAAACATATACGTTGGATCAAAGCTTTGGGCATATGGATTATTAGGTGTAGCTATAATTTGCCCTGCACTGTTATATTGTACGCCTTTATCAAATGGGTCAAATGAACGGGCAATACTATTGGCCGGTGGTGTAAAGTTCAACAGATTTTTCACACCCCCGTATATCTCAAAACATTTTATTTTTTTAGTGATCTGAATGTTTTGAATACTCCACCACGGTGAATATTCTTTGCGGGGATCCAATGGCCCCAAAAGCGGTAAACGCATAGGACTGTAGATGTTTCCTGTGTAATCAAAACTTAATCCCATTTTTTTCCATTCGTAGCTAAGCGCCCAGGTACCTGTAAAATGTTCCGTTAAAATCTGCCGGGCGCGGGTTCCGTTTTCTACTTTATAATTATCCATGTAAGTTCCGCCAACCAATAATTTTAAAGGGATTTTTTGTAATACTAAATCAATATTGGCACTGGCGCCCTGCGAAATAGCATATCCATTCAAATTATTAAAATAAATTTTATTAGGATCCGTGTCATAATCAGCAATGATGCGGTTACTAAAGCGTGTATAAAATGCCGACATATCAATTCCCAAGACAAAACTTTCTTTATAAAATTTAGTCACGTAATTCAAATTCGCATTTACACTTTGTTCGGGTTTTAAATTATCAACAACAATCACTTCGCGGGAGCCGGTTAATGCCGCATGATCTTCGCTAAACACATTAGCCACTCTGTAACCTGTTCCTGCATTTAACCTTAAGATGTTTTTAGCATTCAATGTCCATTTATAGGCAACACGTGGTGTGTATATATTGCCATGTGCTTCATTATAATCATACCTGAACCCAACTAATAATTTGTGATTACAATTAAATTTAATTTCATCCTGTATAAATACACCGGGAAGAGATACATTATTGGGTTTGTTTTTAGGATTAATAGTATCATTGGTTTGTGTAATGACTGTATTATCATCATACCATGTATAACGATATGCCACTCCTGCCAATAACGAATGCTTGCTCAGTTCTTTCTCCCAATACAATTGATTGAACAGTATTTTTTGCTGAGCGTAAAACTTCACTTTTCCATAGTAGGAATTCTGATCATGACTATTAAACGATACATTATAAAAAATGCGTTCTTTTATTGGCAATTGGTATTTTCCAATGACCTCATACCTGCCGGTAAAAATACTTTCACCATAAATACTGTCGGTGCCGCGCCAGTTCTTATTCCATTTCATATCGCCGCCCCAGCGGTCTTCGTAATAATAACGCAAAGCCACAGAGGCTTCACGATTATCTTTTCGTTCAAAGTTTAATTTATTGAATACAGAAATACGGTGTTGTAAGGTCACATCAGTAAATCCATCGTTATTATGATCTACCGGTTTTTGATAGTTATAATAATTAACACCTAATAAGGCATCCGCTTTTTTTCCGGGCTTGTATTTGAATCCGGCATCCACATTATATTCCTGATAAGACGTGGCCATGACATCCAATGATAACTTATCGGCATTGGCCGTTTTTTTAGTGATAATGTTAATCAACCCTCCAACAGCTTCACTACCGTATAAAGAAGAAGCAGGCCCTTTCACGATTTCTATACGTTCTACCAGACTATTAGGAATACCTGATAAACCATATACAGAAGATAAGCCACTTACAATAGGCATCCCATCAATCATAATCATAGTGTAAGGTCCTTCCAACCCATTGATGTGAATATCTCCGGTGTTACACACATTACAGTTCAGCTGTGGACGGACACCATTAACGTTTTGTAATGCATCAAAAATACTGGGAGTAGGATTTTTCTTAAACAAAGCCGGTGTATATACTTCTACAGGAACAGGGCTTTCGGTTTTAGATACTTCTTTCATGGTTCCCGAGACAACCACTTCCTCCAAATTTGATTGATTTTCCTTTAATTCAAAAGACAAAGCTACACTTGGCTTCGAGTTGCTAATAGTAACAGATTTAGATTGTTTGGCATAGCCTATCGCAGAAATTACGACCTCATACGTTCCAAAAGCAATCTGTTTAATTTCGAAATAACCATTGGTATTGGTACTTGCGCCATAGGTTGTGTTCTTTAGTCCCACCGTTACAAAAGGAACGGGCTGACCGTTTGAATGAACAGTTCCGCTAAGTATTCCCGAATTCTGACTACAAAGAATCCTAAAGCAAAATAGTAAACTAATGATTGGGGCAATTTTTAACATGCCACAAAAATAAGTACTCACTACTTAATAAAATTAGGTTAACCTAATAATTAAAAAAAATAACTACATTTATCACATGAAAACTTATCGGGAAGAAAACTATTTAAAAGCGATCTATCAATTGGCAAATCATGATAAAAGTAAGGTGGTTAGCGCCACGGATATTGCTCATTGGTTGGAAATAAAACCGCCTACAGTACTTGAAAAACTGGCCATTTTAGTCAAGAAGGACTATGTTACCTATAATAAGTTTGACGGTGCTCAATTAACAACTTCAGGAAAGGAAATAGCGCTTAATATTGTTCGCCGACACAGAATTTGGGAAACCTATTTATACAAGCAATTAAAATTTAGCTGGAGCGAAGTACATGAAATTGCCGAACAGTTGGAACATGTGAATTCCGATAAATTAATTGACCGCATTTATGATGTTATTGGCAAACCTGATTTTGATCCTCACGGAGATCCTATTCCCAACAAACAAGGCAAATTACCTAAATCAGACAGAAGGCCCTTATCTCAAAGCATCAAGGGTTGTAAATGTGTGGTACTGGGTGTTAGCGAACACAGCGAAGTGTTTTTAAATTACTTAACAGACCTAAATATTGGATTGAATGATAAACTGATTGTTGAGCAAATCAATGCTTATGATGATACCTTAAAACTCAGTACTAAAACCAAAGAACCTATATTGATGTCGTCGAAAGCAGCGCAACAAATATTAGTACAATGTTTAAAACCAAATTGTGGTTGCAGATAATAATCATCATCATTTCGTTCGACCCCGAAGGTGTCGTATATCAATAGATATTGGTGATTTTTATTTACATACGACCCCTTCGGGGTCGAATATCTACAACCAAACAATAATACACGCTGTCCCAGAAATTAATTTTCATTAATAACTCAAGGAATCAATTCAACAAACCAAAAACCTTTGGTAACAGTATTTGAAGTACATGTAGAATCATCCGTTGTTTTAATCTGCAATGGTTTGTATACTTTTTCTCCAACCGTAAACCGAATTTGTTTTTTAAAAATGGGGCCTTCATAGCAAAACGTATGGTATTCGCCATTCTCACCACAAGGATCCACATTCTCCGGCAACTCTTTTACAAAGGCCGAATCAATTTCCTTGCCCACCCATTCTTCATTAAAGTAGCCATCATTTACACAGCAGGTTAGTGTTTTGAATTTTTGATTGATAAAATCATTGATCAAAAATGTGGTATCGGTTTTCCATAAAGGGAATACTGCTTTCATATTAACTTTAGCCATATTCGCTTCCCGGTATGTTCTCAAATCTTCCAAAAAAATATCGCCAAAAATAACGTGCTCTATTCCTTCCGATTTTGCCTTTAATAACAAGGTCTTCATCTGTTGTTCATATTCTTCATTAGTACCTTCACTTACCATTACTTTCAATAAGGGAATCCCAATAGATTCGGCTTGTTTTTCCAATAATTCTTCCCGCACACCATGCATCGACACTCTTTTAAAAGTGGCATTCACTGTCGTTAATAGATAGGTTATCTCAAAGTAATTTTCGGTTAATACTTTATGCAAACAGTAAGCAGAGTCTTTACCTCCACTCCAACTAAATATGGCCTTAGGTTTTGTCATGGTGTTGTATTAGATCGTATGCGTGTTTTAATTCCTTCAGGCAGGCATTACAAACACAATCGCTGAATTGATTGGCTATAAATGTTGTCTCTTCGGGAGATAATTGTATGTTATTGCAATCGCAAGAAGAGATATTGAACGGGTTACATACAAATTCTTTATTGCAACGCGGGCAATGTTTAGGCTCATGCTTGGAATATGTATTTAGTCTATCACTCATACTACTTGTGGTTACTAAAGTACAAATAAAAAGAGTTTACAAATGATTCTGTAAACTCTTTTTATTTCCCGGCAATTATGTTCTAATTAGCCGCCACCGCCATATACTTAGGCGCTTTAATCTGGTACATCAATGTGAGCTTTTTGCTATCCTTTGCCTGAACCGTTGAACGCCATTTTAAAATACCTGTTACTTCATCGTATTTAGCTCCTGACAATTCTTTTCTGTCTATCAACACTGTTTTATCCTGCGATAATGGTAACTGGTCTTCTACTTCAATGTCTATTTTTGTAGCTCTCGAATTTTTCATCGTGATTTCAAATGTGTATTGATGCAAAATATCATTATCCAATACTTTTTGAGAGCACTTATCTTTTATTTTTTGACGCTTAATCGCAATGCTTTTATCAATTCCTAAGGACAACTGGATCGTGTCTTCTGTTCCGCCGGGCGCAAGGCTTGTTTCACCCACATAAGACCCATCATAATAAACAGAGGCTTCTCCACTCATAGTGATGACATCTTCCCAATCAGGCAACACAGCTGTTAAGTACACATTATTATTTAGTTTAGGGATGGCTTTATAACGATACAGGGTTTTCAAATCTTTCACCATAATGGCGGCAAAGTGTTCTTTACCGTCACTGGGTATGTTGTAATTTAATTTGATCTCATATTCTGTTTCAATCACATTCTCGCTCACGGTTGTATAATCATACGCATTTTGTGCGGCAACTTGTTCCTGAGAAATGCTATTATAATCATCTGTCTTTTTCGCTTTATCCATAGTTACGGCACCAAGTGCTGCAGGCGATTGCATCTTATAATCTTTATTAGTTTGCTGGTAAGGATTATATCCTAAATACCAGGGCGATAGTTGTGGTAAATTATAAGAACGGTTTGGATTAGCGGTAGACAACACCAACTTCACATTTCCCCAATCAATCCCTGATTCCTGATGGATTTGTGCTTTATAAGTCAGCTTTACATTTTGTTCGTTTGATATCGCTCTTAAATCATAAGATGGTATCCAGCCGGCATTGGTTATATAGTAATTTAAATTGATGGTGGCTGTTGTTGGCTGGTCGGCAATAACATGTACCAAAATTCTGTAATCTACTTTCTCTTCGTCACCTGAGGTATTTTCGTTGGATAATTCATTGCTCACGCTCGTTAACCGTTCGTTCAGATTTTGTTTTCTCACTTCCAGCTTTTCCCGTTCCCGTTTTAGTTTTAATTGTTCAGCATTGATATTAAATAATTTTTCCCTCAAATACGCCAGCCCATCTTTTAAAAAAGCAATGCTATCTTTTTTAGATTGTCCCTTGTATAAATTGTAATTCAGTAATACGTTTTTTTCAGTGGCTAAAGCGTCTGATTTGGAAGTGATATCTTCTATCAGATAATTGATCTCCTGTAAGCTATCATTTACCTGTTTCAATAATTTCCGGTAACGTACGTCACCATTTAATTTGGCTTTATCCAATTCGGGATAATGTACTTCATGTTGAATATCTGCAATGATAAAGTTACCATTCCCTGATGCCTGAATGGCGGCGGCATTAATGCAGTTTTCCAACCCTGAAAAAATAATAGTGTTTTGCCCGGCTATTAAATTAAGAGTTGTGTTTCGGTGAACCTGCGCGCCTTGGGTGTAGACAATAATTTTTTCGGGTTTTGTTTTAATTGTTTTTTCGGTTTCTGTTGCCTGAGTTTTAACGATCGTAAAACATAAAGCCAATATGAGTAGATTTTTCATAAATAGATTTTTAATTTCTATTGAGATACACAGAATATAAAAATTCCATAAATTATTTTATATTATTATTTAGGGTTAGTGATTATTTGGGCACGTTCCTGCAAGAGACAGGCAGGAACCGGGCTGTCACTACAATCTTTTGTTATGGCGTCGAGTGACTCCGCCATTAACAAAAGGATTTTCGTTTGCATCCCTCGTGCATGATCACCAAAAGCGAAACTAATGAGGAATATAAAGAATAATTTGCGTGAAGGATTGAAGTGAAAATCCTTTTGCATCATTTTCTGATGCAAAAGATTGTAACGTAAAGCCTGACGGCGCGGGCTCTTTGCGCCAGCACGCCCTTATTTAAATTACCTTGCTAAACTATTGTTGTAAGGAATGCGATTAACAATAGAACGCCCTAAGGTTACTTCATCTGTATACTCCAGTTCATCGCCAACGGCAATACCACGGGCAATAGCAGATAAGGTTAAATTGTATTGTGCTAATTTTTTAAAGATAAAGAAACTGGTGGTTTCGCCTTCCATCGTTGCATTTAATGCTAAGATAATTTCGGTTACTTCCTGGCGGGATACTTTAGCAACTAAGGAATCGATGGTTAAGTTACCCGGGCCTATGCCTTCCATTGGAGAGATCAATCCTCCCAATACATGATAAACGCCTTTGTACAGGCCTGTATTTTCAATAGCCATTACATCTCTGTAATCCTGCACTACACAAACAACCTGCTGGTTTCTGGAGGTATTAGAACATACTTCACAAATGTCATGATCGGATATGGTATGGCAATTTTTACAAAATTTCAGATCATGCTTTAAGGCTTTAATAACTTCCGAGAAATGATTAACGTCTTGTTCGTCTTGTTTAATCAGATGCAATACATAACGTAATGCCGATTTTTTACCAACACCCGGCAAGCTCGAAAAATGCCCAACGGCCTGTTCTATTAATTTTGACGTAAATTCCACTTAGTGCCTGTATTTTGAAATTACTTGGACAATTCGATATTCATATTGATCTCTGCCTGATAAGAGACCTTATCAAATACTTCAATATTTTTAGTTACTGATTTAAAGCCGGGAGCTTCAATACTCATTTGATATTTACCGGGAGGCAAAATTACCACAAATCTTCCCGTAGAAGGATTTGGTAAATAATTTCCTACCAGTTCTTTTGTAATATTATCATTTACCGAAATAAATACATCTGCATAATTAATCTCTGCATTGTCTTTTGTAGAAAACTCTCCTATCACAACCGAGTAATCATTTTCCACTTCATTGAATGTTACACGGTAAATATCAAAGTCTCCTTGCCCACCAGCCTTTGCTGAAGCAATGTATCCGTATTTACCGTTTTTAGAAATACGAAAATTCATATCATCATCGGTGGTATTAATAGGGTATCCAATATTTTTAGGGCTTGAGAACGTGCTGTTGGATTCGTCATAATTTGATTTAAAGATATCGTAACCACCCATACTGGTATGTCCTTTTGAAGAGAAGTATAATATTTTTCCATCAGGAGAGATATTAGGGAAATCCTCATCATACGGTGTATTAACCTCCGGTCCGGCGTTTTTTGGCTCTGACCATTTTTTACCTACTTTTTTACAAATGTAAATATCTGTTCCTCCTAAGCCGCCTTTACGGCTACTGGCAAAGAATAAAGTATTTCCATCAGAAGAAATAGAAGCTGCAATTTCATCTCCGCCTGAATTTATTTTGGCATCCAGTTTTTCAGGTTTTGAATACATGCCATGTTCGTCAATTTTACTGATATAAATATTTCCTTTCCCTAAACCTTCAGGCATATACAACAAAATATTATCCCCTGTTTCGCTTAAGCCTATAACTTCCATTCCTGCATTTCCGGCGTTAATAGGTGCGCCAATAGGCCCCGCTTTCATGTATTCCCCGTTCACCACTCTTGATAAATAAATGGAGTTGTTATAATTGCCATTTTCCATTTTCTCAGCCCCTTTTTCCGGACGTTTGGTGTTATACACAATAAACGATTCGTTAGAGGTAACAAATGGATAATAATCACTGTACTCGGAATTAATATTAGCTCCTAAATTCTGAAACATGACATCAACAGGGAATTTCATTAATTCTTTTGCATTAATGCAATGTTGTATCTGCAAATCAGCATCCACTAAATTAAACACGGTGCCTTTAGCATCTGCCTTAAATTTTTTAAATGCGGCTACAGCATCATCAAAACGATTTGCGTACTGATATGCTCTTCCCAATAAATAATCGGCATTTGGATCATGTTTTTCTTTACGGGTTACAATTTCCAGATAAGGAACGGCTTTTGCTTTGTTGGTGTTATTATTCAAATAGCATACACCTACATTGTAGTTGTACGATTCATTTCTGGGGTCTTCATTTAATAATTGCAAAAAATCAACCAGGGCATCTTCGTAGTTACCCATTTTCATTTTATTCGCTGCTACCTCGGGGCTCACTTTTGTTAATCCTTCATCTTGTGCATAGTAAAAAGTAGAAACGCAGGTTAGTGCAAGCAATAAAAAATGTTTTTTCATTTTTAGGTGGTTTTTATTTAATAGAACACTAATTTATACAATTTGTGAGAATTGACACACTAATGTGAAAAACTGTTGAATTAGTTTGAAAAAAATGCCCCCTATTTGCTTAATATTGATAATTAAGTACTTCTTAAACCTTAAACCAATGATTCCATTTATCAAATTTGTCAGATTAGTTGTGATTTGTGCAGTTACGATTGCCATAACTACAACCTGCTCCGACAACAAGCAAGATAGCGACAACCGTACTGTATTTAACTATAATGAGATGGCAGGTATATCAAGTCTTGATCCTGCTTCCGCCAATAATACAGAAGATATCTGGGGGGTAAATCAGCTGTTTAACGGTTTAGTTCAACTCAATGATTCTTTAAAAGTAATCCCCTGTATTGCCAAAAAATGGTGGATCAGTGACGATGGACTGACTTATACATTTATTTTAAGAGATGATGTGTATTTTCATGATAATCCGTGCTTTGAGAATAAAAAAGGCAGAAAAGTAACGGCTAAAGATTTTGTGATCTCATTTAACCGCCTGTATGATGCCCGTGTTAGCAGCGCCGTATCATTATTAGCCAATATTGACCGCACAGAGAAAACAGGTTATAAAGGCTTTTCGGCTACAAATGACTCTACCTTTGTGGTATACCTTAAAGAACCTTTTAGTGCATTTTTAAGTGTATTAACCATGAAATATTTTTCGGTAATCCCTTACGAAGCTGCTGATTTCTATGGTCAGGATTTTAGAAGAAACCCCGTTGGAACAGGTCCTTTTAAATTCAAGTTATGGGAAGAAGGTACCAAATTGGTGTTATTGAAAAACGAAAATTACTTTGAGTTTGACGGTAAAAACCGGTTACCCTATCTGGATGCCGTAACCATCTCTTTTGTAAAAGACCGGGAAACGGCCTTTATGGAGTTATTGAACGGAAAATATGACATGCTTAGCGGAGCCGATGCATTTAATATTAATGAAGTATTAGACAAGAACGGGAACCTGCAAAGCGTGTATGCCGAGAAGTTTATCCTGCAAAAACAAAACTTCCTGAAAACAGACTATTTGGGTATTTTAGTGGATGAGAACATTGATATTGTCAGAAAATCACCTTTACGCATCAAAGCTCTGAGAAAAGCCATTAACTATGGTTTTGACAGAGTAAAAATGGTAAAATTTTTCAGAAATAACATCGGCTATCCTGCTACTGCCGGATTTATTCCAAACGGGTTACCGTCGTTTGATGAGAAGATCGTGAAAGGTTATACCTACGACCCTGAAAAAGTAAGACAACTCCTTATCGAAGCCGGATTCCCTGATGGCAAAGGCATTCCTGAGATTGTATTGCATACCACGGATAATTATTTAGAACAAACAGAATTTATCCAATCGCAATTAGCAGATAATAATATTAAAGTAAAAATAAGCGTTGACAAGCCTGTAGTACTAAGACAAGCCGTAGCCAGCTGTGAATATAACCTCTTTAAAAAATCATGGGTGGGTGATTATGCCGACGAAGAGAATTTTATGAGTTTATTTTACAGCAAAAATTTTGCGCCGGTTGGTTCTAATTATACCCATTACAAAAATCCGGAATTTGATGTATTATTTGAAAAAGTAATCAAAGAGCAAAACCGTGATGTAAAAAATGCTTTGTATCGCCAGATGGATCAGATGTTAATTGATGATGCCCCTATTGTACCTTTATATTATGATCAGGTAATCCGCTTAGTGCACAAAAATATTAAGGATCTGACTACCAACCCAATGAACCTGCTTAACCTGAAGCTCGTGAAAAAAGAGTTGAAGAAGGATTAGTTTATGAATCTTTAATTTAATGAAAGTAGTAGGGCGTGCCGGCGCAAAAAAAGAACCGCGCCGTCGGGCTGTCGCTTCAATCTTTTATGCCTTACGCTGATGCATAATGCATAAAAGGATTTCCGCTTGCATCCCTCACGCAGGATTACAGTAAATTTAATGAATAAACTCCGGACTATATAATGAATACTCCCTGGGATTGGCAACCACCCATTTTAAGAAACGTGCTAAGTATATTCATGAATTGTCTGTTTTTGTGCTTTTATTTAACAGCATACCTGTTAAATAATCCTTTATTTCGTGAAAAATAATTTCTTGTTATAAGGTCATTTATCGTTAAATTTAACCTTTTGTGATTTTGTCGTGTTACTGCTTTTTAAGTAAATGGCATTAAACTCAAAATCCAAAATGTTTACTAAAAGCAATAAATTATGTGGAAATATTTTTCAGGAGTACTATTAAGAAATAAAGCCATTTTTGCAAGTGTGGTGCTTTTAATTACGGCATTAATGGCCTACGAGACCTCTAAAGTTGAACTATCCTATGACTTTGCCCAGATATTACCAGATACCGACAGCACCTTTATTGAATACCAAAACTTCAAAAAACATTTTGGCGAAGATGGTAATGTGATGGTGATGGGCTTTGAAGATAAGAACCTCTTTCAATACGAAAAATTTAAGGACTGGTATGAACTTAGCAAAACCATTAAAAATATTCAGGGCATAAAAGATTTAATGTCGGTACCTACTGTGTATAAATTTGTAAAAAATGATAGCCTTCAAAAATTTGACTTTGTTCCTTTAATTAAACATCCCATTACCAACCAACAGGATGTAGATAGCATTAAGGCTGATTTTTTAGCCTTGCCATTTTACGAAGGTATTATTTATAATAAAGAAACCGGCGCCAATGTGATGGCAATTACCTTTACTAAAAAAGATCTGAACTCTAAACGTCGTTTGGAAATTGTTGCTCAGATCAGAATATTGTCAGATGCCTTTTCCAAGAAACATCACGTAGAAATGCATTACTCCGGTATGCCATATATCCGCTCTCAGGTTATGACCAAGGTATCGCACGAAATGACCTTATTTTTGATTTTAGCTATCTTGGTAACCGCATTAATTCTTTGGGTATTCTTCCGTTCGGGCAATGTGGTATTCTTCTCTTTAATCATTACCGCTGTAGGCGTCTTATGGTCTATGGGAATCATGCATTTATTTGGATATAAAATTACCATCCTCTCGGGCTTAATTCCGCCATTGATCATGGTTATTGGTTTACCAAACTGTATCTTCTTGATTAATAAATACCAGAGTGAGTTTGTGTCTCATGGTAATAAGATCAAGTCGATTACCCGCAGTATCGAAACCATTGGAGTTACCTTATTTTTAGCGAACATTACAACAGCTATCGGCTTTGGAGTATTATACTTTACCAAAAGTTTAATGTTGGTAGAGTTTGGAGTGGTAGCATCTATCAGTGTTATGGCCACTTATTTCATTACTCTGATATTGGTACCTATTATCCTGAATGTACTTCCTACGCCTAAACCTAAGCACACAAAACATCAGGATGGAAAAATCATCAATAAAGCCCTCGACATGGTTGACCATTTGGTACAAAGACGTCGCCTTGCTATTTACATTACAACGACCATTATTACCGGTATATGCTTTTGGGGTATGTCTTTTATTGACATGAACGGTTTTGTTGTAGACGATTTGCCGAAAAAAGATCCTATCTATACCGACTTACATTTTTTCGAGAAAAATTTTAATGGTGTTTTGCCTTTCGAGATATCAGTGGATACCAAAAAGGAAAATGGGTTATTTGCAAATAATGCCAAAGCTTTGTATAAAATCAAAGCCATGCAAAAAGTGTTTGAAGGCTATCCTATTTTTTCTAAACCCATATCCATAGTTGAAGCTATCAAATTCTCCTATCAGGCCTATAACGATGGCAATCCTAAGTATTATCGTTTGCCGGGAGTATCTGATCTTAAAACACTCTCCGAATACACCGGTTCACTAAAAGGACAAAATAATAAACTGGCCAAATTCATTGATAGTACCAAACAAACTACCCGCGTTAGTTATCAGGTAGCAGATATTGGATCTAAAAAAATGAAAGAATTAATGAAAGTACTCCGCCCGAAGATTGATTCCATTTTTCCTCCTGCTGATTATAAAGTAAGTTTAACCGGACATAGCCTTGTGTTCTTAAAGAACAATGATTATCTGTTGTCAAATTTACTGGAGAGTTTGCTGATCGAAATTATTTTAATTGCCATTGTGGGTATTGCCTTGTTCCGTTCGGTACGTATCATCATCTTATCCAAGCTGCCTTGTTTAATTCCGTTGGTTATAACTGCCGGTATTATGGGCTTTTTAGATATACGTTTCAAACCTTCCACGATTTTAATTTTTAGTATTGCCTTTGGGATCAGTTCCGACGGAACGATATACTTTCTCACCAAATACAGACAGGAATTAAAAAAATACAGTGATGCTCCTACTGCTATTTCTGCCGCTATTAAAGATACGGGCTTAAGTATGGTGTATACATCCATCATTTTGTTTTCGGGATTCTCTATTTTCTCTGCATCCAGCTTTGGAGGCACGGTTGCTTTAGGTATTTTGGTATCCTTAACGTTATTGATATCGATGTTTACCAATATCATTTTATTACCGGCTATTTTATTATCTATTCATAAAAAATCAATGAAAAAAGAAATCATTGAAACGCCTTTGATTGATATTGAAGATAGTTTGGATTAGAGGGAATAACATACGTGGGAATGAGTTCTTATAAAAACTCATTATCCACATATCAATTAGAAACCGGCCTGTTTGTTTGAACTGAAATTATAAATAAGCAAGCGTTACATCACCACCTTGAGCTTGGCATATTTCAACAGGAGATTTTTTTCTCCTGAGTTTCTGAATTGAATACAAGCCTTCGATTCAGGATAAACACCTTCTATAGCTGTTATCTCACCAATACCAAATTTCTCGTGTTCAACCACGCTCCCTACTCTTAAATCAGCATTAGCCCGGTTATCTGTTGGTGCATTGGTTTCCGCCATACGTTTAGCCAGTGGGATTAATTTTTTAGGAGGGGCAAAATTAATCTGCTTAGGTTCCGCTTTATTAAAGCCTAAGCCCTTTTCTCCAAAATTAATAGACGACGTAGTAGATGTTTCATTAAAGCTCTTCCGGTATTTGCTAAACGTATCATCACTGAACTTATTGGCAACAGGTTCCTGAGGGAAGTCTACACAATTTTCATCTAATTCATCAATAAAACGGCTAGGTTCGCAATAGATAATATTGCCAAAACGATAGCGTGTCGTGGCATAGCTAATGGTTGCTTTTTTCTCGGCACGGGTAATGGCTACATAAAATAACCGACGTTCTTCTTCCAGTTCGCTTCTGCTATTCAAAGCCATTTGAGACGGAAAGAGATTTTCTTCCAATCCAACAATGTGCACATAAGGGAACTCCAATCCTTTAGAAGCATGTATGGTCATCATAGACACACGATCTGCATCTTTCTCATCTTCTTTTTCTTTATCTACGTCCGTTAATAACGTAATCTCCTGCATAAATTCATCCAGGGTTTTAAGTGTGGCGCTTTGCTCGGGAGCATCAAATAATTCAACAGGATTAGCTTCTGTGCTATTAAAGATGGCATCTTTCAATTCTTCTTCCTGTGGCGTTCTCTCCTGCTCAACAAAATCTTTAATACCATTTAATAATTCCTGAATATTTTCATAGCGACTCACGCCTTCCGGTGTTTTATCGTGATACAGATCTTTTACAACTCCACTGGCTACCGCAATATGATTGGCACATTCAAAAGCATCCTTATAGGGTATCATAGCAGAGAACGTTTTTATCATCGTTGTAAACTCCGATATTTTTAAGGCCGTACCACTATTAATGCCTACATTGAAATCCTTTAAATTATCCAGCACCTGCCACATGCTGATGTCGTGCTCCATAGCGGCCAACATTATTTTATCAATGGTTGTCTGGCCAATTCCACGTGTAGGATAATTGATAATTCGTTTCAGTGATTCATCATCGTTATGATTGATCGATAAACGGAAATAAGATAAGGCATCTTTGATTTCTTTACGCTGGTAGAAAGATACACCTCCGTATATTTTATAAGGGATATTCAATTTACGTAAAGCCTCCTCAAAAGAACGGGACTGCGCATTGGTTCGGTAAAGAATTGCAAAATCCTTATAGTGTGCCTGCTGGGTATAATGAGTCTCATAAATCGAAGCGGCTACTTTTTGACCTTCTTCATTATCTGTATTCGATTTAATGATTTTGATCTTCTCGCCTTCTTCGTTATCGGTAAAGATATTTTTCTTAAACTGATCTTTATTAATGGCTATGACAGCGCTGGCAGCTTTCACAATCGTTTGAGTGCTTCTGTAATTTTGTTCGAGTTTAAATGTCTTCAGATCCGGATAATCTTTTTCAAAATTTAAAATATTTTGAATATTGGCGCCACGAAAAGAATAGATACTTTGTGCGTCATCACCCACCACACAAATATTTTGAAAACGGGCTGCTAATTGCTTCACAATCACATATTGTGAAAAGTTGGTATCCTGGTACTCATCCACCAAAATGTATTTAAACTTGCTTTGGTATTTGATCAGTACCTCCGGAAAATCGCGCATTAAAATGTTGGTATTAAACAACAAATCATCAAAGTCCATAGCGCCCGATTTGAAGTTACGCTTTTGATAGGCCAAATATACCTGCCCTAATAAAGGCTTGTTAGAAGCTCTGTCTTCCGCCTGTGTAATAGGATTATTGGCATATTGTGCCGCCGAGATCAAACTGTTTTTAGCAGAGGATATTCTATTCAACACCAAAGAAGGTTTGTACACTTTATCATCTAAATTCAATTGCTTTAAAATATCTTTGATAACACCTTTACTATCATCTGTGTCATATATCGTAAAGTTGCTGGGGTATCCCAATTTATCTGCTTCAAAACGTAATATTTTCGCAAAAATGGAGTGAAATGTTCCCATCCATATATTCTTGGCTTCTTTATGTCCAACAATTTTACCGATACGCTCCTTCATTTCACGTGCAGCTTTATTGGTAAAGGTCAATGATAATATATTAAAGGCATCAACGCCTTTTTCCATAATATGTGCAATGCGGTAGGTTAACACACGCGTTTTTCCGGAACCCGCACCGGCAATAATCATGACAGGGCCTTCGGTTGTTTCGGCAGCCATTCGCTGCACCGGATTCAGTTCATTTAAATAATCACTCATCCTTACAAAAATACGTATTATGTAGGCTTGATTGGTAGGTTGTTTAAAATTTTATACTCAGAAAAACAGTTTTATCAGTATGAACTTAACTTTTATTTAGATGAATGAGTTGCAAAAGCAAAAACAATTTGTTTTGTTTGCCATAGTAGAATATAGACCTAATTTTTAAAGAACATGGCAGGCGTTAACAAAGTTATTTTAGTAGGAAATCTGGGTAAAGACCCTGAGTTAAAATATCTGGAAGGAAATATTGCCCGTGCTAATTTCAGCATAGCAACCAGCGAATTTCATAAAGATAAAAGCGGCAATAAAATTGAGCAAACCGAATGGCATAATATTGTATTATGGCGTAGTATGGCCGAAAGCGCCGAGAAATTATTAAAAAAAGGTACTCAGATTTATCTGGAAGGAAAATTACAAACCCGCCAATGGATAGATAAAGATGGGCATAAACGTAATATTACTGAAGTTGTAGGCGAATCCTTTTTGGTACTGCAACGAAAAGAAAATGGCAACACAAGCACTCCAAACGCCATTGACGAATCGAGTAATGTTAGTTTTGATGATTTAGGCAAAAAGGACGGATTGCCTTTTTAAACAACACTCCGTTATCAATTTTAACCCCGGTCGTTTATCGGGGTTTTTTATTGATTAAATTTGTATCTATGAGAACACCATCATTTAAAAGCATATTAGCACTTCTGGTTATTAGTATTTCGTTGATTGCATTTTCTTCTTGCGGAGATGATGAAGATGAAGTATATATTCCTAAACCAAAGGGATATCCAAGAATTGATTTTCCAAAAAAAGCGTATCGCTTATATGACAGTTTATGTCCATACAGCTTTGAAATCCCTACCTATTCAAGAATCAGTAATGACAAGCATAAAGGTGCCGACCCATGCTGGATTAATGTGGATTTTCCGAAATACAATGCTCAGATACACTTAAGCTATAAAACGGTTACCAATAATCTGGATACGTTTTTAACTGACAGCCGTGATTTTGCGATTAAACATCAGATAAAAGCCACCGGAATGGACGAAACTATTATTGTGAGGGATAGCTCAAAAGTTTATGGTTTAGTATATGATATCAGTGGCAATACAGCCTCAAATGTTCAATTCTATTTAACCGACAGTACTCATCACTTTATGCGCGGAGCCTTGTATTTCAATGTCGTTCCTAATATTGATTCTTTAAAAATCGTCGTGGATTTTTTAAGAAAAGACATTGTGCACATGATACAAACCTTTGAATGGAAGGGGATTGAGAAAGGAAACGTAAAGAAGTAAATTCATTTAAAACCTTTTCCAATATAATAATGTAGTGTTATTTAAGTATCTGGGCGTACCCCGCCAGCAGGCGGGTCGGGCTTTCGGCACTCGCTTTTTTATTTGCCCTGCGGAACAAATAAAAAGAGCTCAAACAATGCCTCTAGCCCTTACGCAATAAAACTTAAAAAAACGTTTACCTGCGTTAGGGATGCAAGTGGAAATCCTTTTGTGAGGAACGAACAAAAGATTGAAACGACAGCCCGATCCGGCTACCGCCGGAAACGCCCAAATGAAATAACATTATTTAAATACGGGCAATATAAAATAGAATTTAGCTCAACTGTTCCGCTAATAACTCCATTTCGTGTTTAGCGTCTTTATTTCCGTAAATGATATTGTTTACCGCATTGGTAATTGGCATGTGCACATGGTATTTTTTATTGATCTCTGCGACACATTTCACCGCATAATATCCTTCGGCAATCATATTCATTTCCAATTGCGCCTGTTTTACGCTATAACCTTTTCCGAGCATGGTGCCAAACATACGGTTACGGCTAAATTGCGAGTAGGCCGTTACCAGTAAATCTCCAAGATAAGCAGAGGCTTTGGTATCTCTGTCGATAGGATGCACTGCGGCTACAAAACGATCTATTTCCTGAATAGCATTACTAACTAATACTGATAAAAAATTATCTCCATAGCCCAACCCATGACAAATACCACCGGCAACAGCAATCACATTTTTTAATACTGCTGATAATTCAGTACCGTAAATATCATCACTACTCGAGCATTTGATATAGCGACAACGCATGTATCCACACAATTCATCCGCTTTGGTAATATCTCTGCACGCCAGTGTTAAATACGATAATTTTTCCAAGGCCACTTCTTCGGCATGGCAGGGCCCTGTAATAACACCGATATTTTCTAAAGGAACATTAAATACCGTATTCAAATATTCACCAACAATCAAATTATATTCGGGTACAATTCCTTTAATAGCTGAAAACACGGTCTTTCCGGCAAATACTTCTGCGGGAATATCTTTGATTGTGTTATTGATAAACGCTGATGGTACGGCCAGTATAATAATATCCGCTCCCGTAAGTGTTGTGGATAAGTCAGAAGACAGTTCCAGTTTATGCAAATCAAATTGCACGGAACTTAAGTAACGTGGGTTATGCCCATATTGCTTCATATGTTCTATATCCGATTGATTTCTGAAATACCAACCAATTTTACCGGCGTTATTACTTAATATTTTTACAATAGCGGTTGCCCAACTTCCACTTCCTATTACTGCTATTTTTTTTTCGTTTGTCATTTTATTTTTTTTGCCCGCGGATCTCACAGATTACCGCGGATTATTTTATCCTCCCAAACAAATCTGCGCTCATTTGCGAAATCTGCGGGCAATGTTTTTAAGCATAAACTATATCATCATCCTTCAACACCTGCAATCCTTTTAACGATTGATAAATACGTATTAAAGTAATCACATCTTTGATGCAATACGTTTTAATGCGTTCAATGTTTTTTTCTTCGTAATACACTTTGGCAATTTGGCTTCCATCAATATCATCTTTAGGAGAAGGAACTCCAAATATATGAGCCAATAAATTAAGCGATGTAAAATTTTTAATATCTCCAAAACGCCACATCTCCATCGTATCCAAATGTTTTACTTCCCAGGGCTTCATCCCTTGTAATTGCAATAGTTTCGGCAAAGCAATTCTATTTACCAATAAACGACGGCACAAGAAAGGAAAATCAAATTCTTTCCCGTTATGAGCACATAAAAAATGATCTCTGGTATGAAAGAATTGTTCCAATAACCTGGAAAACTCTGTTAAAATATCATGCTCATTATCTCCCGCAATGGTTTTTGTTCTGAATTTCCCTTCACTCATATAACCCAGGCCAATGCAAACTACTTTGGCAAATTCGGCATAAATACCGGCTTTGGCATATTGCTGTTCAGGGGTAATGTCTTTACTATACATCCATTTTTTATCCCACAACTCTTTTTCCGTTAAGGATAAAGCACTATATTGATAATGAATGGGGGCCGTTTCAATATCAATAAACAAAATGTTTTCTAATTTAATGGAACTCATTTTCTCTCGAATTTTTGAAAGGTATAATCAAATTTATTTTTTTCATCAGCCAAATGTTTCTCTTCCCAAACCAAATTAAATTTCGATTTATCAATTTCAGGAAAATACACATCTGCCTCGGTTGTCATATTCACTAACGTCAAATATATATTATCAACAGAATCCATAGATTGCTTATAGATCTCTCCTCCTCCAATAATAAAAACTTCATTTTCAGCATGTAGTTTCACCAAAGCCTCATCCAGGCTACCAACAAGCAAAATATCAAATTGATGATCCGAGTTAAAATTTTTGTCTCTGGTAATCACCACATTTTTTCTTCCGGGTAATGTTCGTCCAATAGACTGAAATGTTTTACGTCCCATTATAACAGGACAACCCATGGTGGTATTTTTAAAAAACTTTAAATCAGCAGGCAAGTGCCACAATAATTGATTATCCTTACCAATGGCACGATTTAATGATGTTGCTACTATGCTTGATAATATCATATACTTAATTAGTTAATTTGCCAATTAGTCTATTTGACAATGTAAATGAGGTGTATAATTATCTAATTGACCCATAAACAAATTGACTAATTATTACCTGTATTTTACTTCAACATGATGCAGCTCGATAATTGGTTTTAAGAATTCTTCCAAATCGTATACACATAACTGAGAAGCTGCATCACATAATGCTTTTTCCGGATCGGGATGGGTTTCGATGAACATACCATCTATACCACTTGCCACACCGGCTCTGGCTAATACAGGTAAAAACTCACGCGCTCCACCTTTTTTATCAGAACTAGGAATACCGTATTTACGCACACAGTGTGTTACGTCAAATACTACAGGATAGCCAATATTATTCATATGATAAAATGCACGGGGATCAACAATCAGATCATTGTATCCGAATGAGTATCCACGCTCCGTTAAAATGATCTGGTCGTTTCCGCTTTCAACACATTTTTGTACGGGATGCTTCATATTATCCGGCGCTAAAAACTGTCCGTGCTTGATATTAATTACTCGTCCTGTTTTTGCTGAAGCCACCAATAAAGATGACTGCATACATAAATAAGCAGGAATCTGAATCACATCACACACTTCTGCTGCAGCGGCAGCCTGATCATGAGAATGGATATCGGTTAATACAGGAAATCCAAATTGTTCTTTGATTTTGCCCAACAGTTTAACACCTTCTGCCAAACCGGGCCCCTGGTAGTAACTTAAGCTACTACGATTATCTTTGGTGAAAGACGACTTATAAATAATTTTGATCTTTAAACGCTCAGAAACTTCTTTCAATTTCTCCGCTGTTTTCATCATAATACTTTCTTCCTCAATCACACAAGGTCCTGAGATCAGAAATAAGTCTTTACTTCCACACTCTATATCTCCTACTTTTACTATTTTTTTGCTCATTTTATTTATTTTTTGCTCCCGCTGATTTCGCAGATTGCGCTGATTGTTTGTTTTATGTTTATTTATTTCCGCAAGATTTGCGAGATCTGCGGGAAACTTTTTATAATCTTCTGAATAAATCTTTTATATAATCCATTGTGGCAATCTCTCTGTAATTATCACCAAATGCATGGTTCCACATAAATGGTAAATTATAAGACACTTGCGCCATCGCGGTAATTTGTTCTTCGGTCCAGTCTTTACTTAAATTTTGAGGTAATTTAATTTGATGTTTTTCAATCATTTGCATAAACTCGCTATGACCTTTTAAATAAACATCCCCCAGGTGTTGAAAGATCAAACAATTGGCATAACAGTGACGGGTTCCCAAAACCATTGATAGACCATAGCTTAACGCGTGGCATACCCCCACTTCACTATACGTTAAACTTAATCCTCCCATTAAAGACGCCACCATCAACTTATCGTCGTTTTCAGGTGTACGACCGGCATTTGGACCTAAATACACTTCTCTGCAAAGTTTTAACGATTGCTCACCGTAGGCCAGGCTAAACGCATTATTACGAATTCCTGTTTCCGATTCAATACAGTGAATATACGTATCCATTCCGGTATAAAACCACCAATCGGTAGGAACAGACGCTATTAATTCAGGATCAAGTATTACTTGGTTAAAAACAGTCCAATCGCATTTCAGTCCTAATTTTTTTTCCGGTCCTGTTAATACAGCTGTCATTGATACTTCTGCACCTGTACCGGAAATCGTTGGGACTCCTAAGTGATAAATGCCGGGCTTCTTCACTAAATTTAATCCCTGATACAACGTTGATGATCCTTCATTCGTCAGCATCAATGATAAAGCCTTCGCAATATCCATAATACTACCGCCACCAATGCCAATCACGCCACTTGGTAAACCTTGTTTCGCTAATATTTCATCCCGTAATGAATCTATTTGTTCTGTTTTAGGCTCATGAGGATCAACATCGATATAATAAATTAAATCCTCCGGTTTGTTTTGTAACTTGTTGGATAAAGGCTTCCCTTTAAAATAATTATCCACCACATATACAAAGTAATTTTTATTCTCTTTACGGATCGGTTCTACCGTTTCTGCTAATTGAGAGAAAGAACCACGTCCGTAGGTTACTTTATCTATGTTTTTAAAATTCTTGTGTAACATTTTTTATTAAGCATTAACAGGCTTTAAAGCCTTAGTAGCACATTCTGAAATTTTAGACGCCAGGTTTTTTAACTCTTCCTCTGTCCATGTACAACGTATACCAAAAGAAATTAAACGTCCAACCACAGCCTGAGTTTTAGGCAACTGCAGATTGTTATAATCCTGAGGTGCTCCTAACACTTGTATTGGCAATTTAGAGGCTGTTTTTAATCCTTTGATGTGTTCCCACTGATTAATAAAGTGATACATATTTGTGAACCAATAATTAAATCCACCAACACCCGCTTTATTAAATTCATCCACTGTACGTTTAGCTGTCTCAGTATCAGGCATTAAGATATTTAAGAAGGTACCTGAATCTCCATTATCATCCCCTAATTTAGAAAAGCTAATGCCTTGTACTTTAGATAACTCTTTTTGAAGAAAGGCTTTGTGTTTTAAGTTAGCTGTACGAATAGCCGGCACTTTGCGGGTTTGGGCTGCTCCTACTGCGGCATGTAATTCAGAAATGCGGTAGTTAAATCCTATAATAGGATGATTTTCCATACCACGGTTGTTACCAATATGGTCGTGACCGTGATCACAGTAACTGTCCGCCAATTTATAGGTATTTTCATCGTTCGTTACAAAAATACCGCCTTCTCCGGCTGTTGCTATTTTAAAGAAGTCGAACGAATACGCTCCGGCGCTACCAAATAACCCCGTGGCAGTTCCTTTGTAAGAAGCGGCAAATGCCTGTCCTGCATCTTCCACTAATTTTAAATTATGTTCTTTTACAACAGCCATAATTTCATCCATATTCGCATTCCCACCACACATATGTACTAAGCACACGGCTTTTGTTTTAGGTGTAATAGCTTTTTTGATACCTTCTGCACTTAAACATAAGGTCTCATCAATTTAAGCAAATACAGGCAAAGCTCCTAACATGAGAACGGCTTCAATAGTAGCAATGTAGGTAAACGGAGGACAAATGACTTCATCACCTGTTCCGATTCCACTGGCTGCTAATGCAGCTAATATAGCTGCCGATCCATTAGATACGGCTAATGCATATTTTGCTCCTGTGATTTTTTTAGCTTCTGCTTCAAAATCTTTTGCTTTCCAAATATTATTGCGTTGTGCATCATGATTAAAACGGAACATAATTCCGGTTGATAACACATCTTCAATTTCCTTGCGCTCTTCTGCGCCAAATAATTCTGTTCCAGGCATGATTTCAGTTAATGATTTTTATGGTTAATGAGTTATTAATTTTAGATTTTATTTCTTAGGGGTAAGTACTTTTTATTTGTTTATTCTTGATTTCACCAATTCAACAAAGCTAATTGGGTAAGAACTCAAAGGTATTCAATTCGTCAATCACCCCAAAGTTAATAGACGTTAATCTTCCGTTTTCGAAATAGCAATCAAGACCGGCTTCATCAAAGCTCAGACGTTTTTCTCCCCATTCCTGCTTTTCAGAATCGGTTAAGACATAGTTGTTTTGCTTCATCAACTCCACTAATTCCTGTTCTTTTAATGAAAATATTTTTTTAGAAAATAATAAGGTATCTTCATTATCTACTTCCACACTACCAAATTTCATAGAGTTTTTATTATCAAAAAACAAAGAGAAGCCCGAATCCCAATAATGATATACGGTGCAGGATGTTTCTAAAATAGGATCATCCAATACCTGAATTTCTTCCGGTTTTCCAAAAACTAACTCTGCATCCACTGCCGATACTCCAAAATTTAATGTGCAAAAGCCTTTTAATAAATTTATTTGAGGTGTAAAGTCCATAACTGATATAAAAATAAGGCTAATCACCAGTAAAAACAAGCCATGTAAATAAATTAAAAAAAAAATAAAAAAAGTTTTGCTAGTTAGGAATTGGTTTATATATTTGCAGCCCGAAAAGGTAGAAACGTTCTTAAATTCATGATTCTGTAGCTCAGTTGGTAGAGCAATACACTTTTAATGTATGGGCCCTGGGTTCGAGTCCCAGCAGGATCACTAGAATGATGACTATCTTCGGTACTAAAGCCCTTAAATTTATTTTTAAGGGCTTTTTTATTGTATAAAACCTCCAACTGTATTAGAATAACGTACATTATGATACAGCAATACGTAAAATTATTTCAAGGCCTTTACAGCGTCTCTTACTAATTGCCTGGATAATTTATCTACTTCGATATTGTAATTAATGATGTCTGTTGCTTTTTGATGGGCTTTTATCTTCACAAACTGCACATTCATCGTTAACAGCAATTGCAATAACTCTTTCACCAAATCCACATTACGAATTTCTTTTCCGGCTTTGGTTGTAAAATCACTGGCCATAAATTTTGTCTGGCGCCCAACCAGTCCAATTACATATTGACTATCAGAAATAATTCTAAGTTCTGTAATATGCTTAAACTGCCGTTGAATATATTTTATGGCATTGATTACTCCTAAAATTTCCATTCGGTTATGAGTCGTATGTGTTTCCGTTCCGTTTAATACTATTTTTTCATTGCCTACCAGTAGCACTGCTGCCCATGCCCCAACACATAATTGTGTATGACAAGAGCCATCAGTATATATTTCCACAAATTCGTTCATTTTTTTTACCAGAAGCAAAACTATTTGTAACGAAGCTACAATTTTTATTTAGCTTTGAATAGCAATGAAACAATTCATTTACATCATAACTATATCGCTGGGGCTATTCATCTTAAATGGCTGCCAGTCATATTACAATTTATTTTATACTGATCCCGCCAAATGTTTTAAAATAGCTGAACAACGAAAACCGTATGATGTTATTATCGTACCGGGTTTTCCGCACGACTCAGGAAACGTCAATATGGTAGTGTCACAACGTGTAAAATGGGCCTACTATCTTTACAAAAACGGATACACCAAAAACATTATTTTCTCGGGAGCGGCTGTTCACAGCCCTTACATTGAGGCAAACATGATGCGGTTATTCGCACTTCAACTGGGCGTTAAAAACGAGAATATATTTACAGAAACAAAAGCAGAACACACAACCGAAAACTTATACTATTCATGTGTTTTGGCTTCGCAATTAGGCTTTAAAACTATTGGTTTTGCTACCGAACCTGCTCAGGCCAGTTTTATGAAACCATTCAAGCGCAAGTTCAACTTACAAGTTGATTTTATTCCGGTAGTAGCAGATAGCCTCTGGAAATTACCCCTGCAATTAAAGCCTATTAACCCCATTGCCGAGCAGGCTGAATTTATCCCAAATTTTATTCCTTTAGAAAAACGGGAAAGTATTTTTGAAAATTTACGCGGCTCCCGGGGACACCGTGTAAAGAAAGACATACGTCGTGCACGAAAATTAAAACGCCAACACTCTTAACATATCGTTTATAATGAAACTAACCGATGAAAAAATCATAGAACAAACCAACAACTGGATAAAATCAGTGGTTATAGATTGTAATTTTTGTCCCTTTGCAGCCAAAGCCTTATTTAATAAGAGTATACGGTATGTCATAAAATCAGATGTATCAGTTACCGAAAGCTT
>JACQAK010000022.1 GCA_016194985.1 Bacteroidota bacterium | reverse complement strand
TCTTGATTTATCAAACAACGGGAACCAACCCATGTTTAGTGAAGATAAACAGATCGTTATTGTTTTTAACGGTGAGATCTATAATTTCGAAGAACTCAAACACACATACCTTAAAGAGGAGGTTTTTCATTCTAAAACTGACACGGAAGTTGTTTTAAAACTCTATCAAAAATTCGGCATTCAATTCATCAATCAATTAAATGGCGATTTTGCGATATGCATTTATGATAAACATCTTCAAAAATTATTCTTAATAAAAGACCATGTTGGCGTTAAACCGCTATATTATTATACCGATGGCAGCAAATTCATTTTTGGATCTGAGATCAAAAGTATTAAAGCAGCAGGCATTAAACCTTCATTAGCCGATGATGAATTGCTGAATTATTTTGTTTTTAAATACACGCCAAAGAACAACACCTTATATAAAAACATCTATCGTATGGCTCCGGGCTCATATCTGGAATACGATCTGACAAAACATCATTTTGAAATACAGCGATATTGGAAGCTTGAAAAAAATACGAACTACTCCAATCTTTCCTATCACGATGCCAAAGAGGTATTATACATATTGGTTGAAAAAAGCACCAAAAGCAGACTCATTTCAGATGTCCCAATCGGAAATTTTTTATCGGGAGGGCTTGATTCTTCTATCATTGCCTACTTTATCAAAAACAGACAAGATATACAACATTACTGTGCCCGTAAATCAGAAGTCGATTTAAAAAAAGAAGGCACCACCTCTGATTATTATTATGCTGATAAATTAGCGAAAGAATGGCATTTAAAATTATTGGAGGCTAATATTAGCAGCGAAGAAGCAAACATTGATCTGATTAAAAAAACATTATACTATTCAGACGATTTAATTGCTGATGGATCACAAATTCCGTCCTATTTAATTACCAAAGAAGCATCACAAACATCAAAGGTTATTTTATCGGGCATGGGTGCAGATGAGTTATTTTTGGGCTATGCAGGACATATGCTTACTTTATTGTCTGAAAATGTAATGTCAAAAATACCCTTCGGTTTATCAGGTTTGCTGTACAAACAAGCAGCCAAAGTCAATCAGGGTAAAGGAAAATTTTTAGCCTACAGAAGATATATACATAAGATCGGAAAATATGGTAATTACCCCACCTATCGATATGGTATTTTAAATCTGGTTGGAGATTTTGAAAATTCATGTTCCGTGTATTCAGGTAACAGAAGTAATCTCGAAAGTATGTTATCTGCTTATTTTCCTGAAAACGAGGATGTATTTGATTCTTTAACCCGTTTTGAAATTGAAAATGTATTGGTTAAAAATTTGCATTACACGGATAGAACGTCTATGGCCAACTCCGTAGAATGCCGCGTACCATTTTTGGATAAACATATTGTTGAATTTGCATATAGCATTCAACGTTCTTATAAATTATCCAATACAGGCACGTCCAAACGGATTTTAAAAGATGCGTTCAAACAGCAATTACCTGACTACATTATCAACCGTCGTAAAGCCGGATTTGGCATGCCTTTGAGAAGTATTTTCAGTTCAGAAGCCAAAGTAAATCAATTACTCGACAGATCGTTTTTCGGTAATTTTAATGGTTTTTCTGTACCGCATATCAACACCCTTATTACTAATCATATCTCAGGAAAAGAAGATAATTCATCTATTATTTATGCGTTAATTTCTTTTCAGGAATGGTATAAATTAAATTTTTAAAACAATGGAACAGCTCACGCAGAATTTAAAGAACGGACACATGCAATTATTGCAGGTACCTTTTCCAATGCTTAACAGTGGTTGTGTTTTAGTAAGAAACCATTACTCTATCATTAGTGCAGGAACAGAAGGCAAAACCGTGAAAGATGCGCGATTAGGATATATCGGCAAAGCCATGGCCCGTCAGGAAGAAGTGAAAAAGGTGATTAAAACTGCCAAAACCATTGGCCTGATGGAAACCTACAAACTAATGATGAACAAGCTGGATAGCCCTTCGCCATTAGGCTACAGCTGTTCAGGAGAAATTATTGCAGTGGCGGATGATATTACTGAATTTAAAATTGGCGACAGAGTAGCCTGCGCCGGTGCCGGAGCTGTTCATGCAGAAGTAGTAGCGATCCCTAAAAATTTATGCGTTAAATTACCCGAACAAGTTGGAAATGACGAAGCCGCTTTTACCACCATTGGTGCTATTGCCATGCAAGGTATTCGTCAGGCAGATTTACGTTTGGGAGAAAGTTGTGTAGTAATTGGTTTAGGATTGATAGGGCAACTAACTGTTCAAATGCTGAATGCTGCAGGCATTAAAACCATCGGCATCGACATTGATGAAAAAATGGTGGCGCTTAGTAAAGAACTTGGTGCTAATTATGCATTCAACAGAAATACAGAAGGATTAGAAAATTTAATAAAAGAATTAACTAACGGTTACGGAGTAGACGCTGTTATCATAACAGCTGCCACCAGTAGTAACGATCCTGTTGATTTTTCAGGTGAAATATGCCGGAGAAAAGGGAAAGTCATTATCGTGGGAAGTGTCCCAACCGGATTTAAGCGCACCTATTATTACAAAAAAGAACTGGAATTAAAAATGTCTTGCTCTTATGGACCCGGCCGCTATGATAGTAACTACGAGGAAAATGGCATTGACTATCCCTATGGCTATGTGCGTTGGACAGAGAACCGTAACATGCAGGCTTTTGTGGAATTAGTAGCGCACAAAAAAATAGATATTAAAAAATTAATATCTCATGTGTTTGATTTTAAGGATGCACCAAAGGCTTACCAGCTAATCCTGGATAAAACTGAATTATACACAGGCATTCTTTTAAAATATGATCACGCTAAACCTGTTCTATCAAAAGTAGAATTAAAGCAAACGGCAACAAATCCTTCAGAACCAAACATTGGTTTTATTGGTGCAGGTTCTTTTGCGAACAATGTCTTATTACCGGCGTTAAAAGACCATTGTTCCTTCGTGGGAATTGCCACCAATAAAGGAAATAATGCCAGAAACATTGCTGATAAATACGGTTTTAATTACTGCACCGATAAAAGTGAAGAATTAATTGCCGATGCAAAGTGTAATACGATCTTTGTTGTAACACGCCATGACTCGCATGCACACTACGTTAAAAAAGCCATTACATATAAAAAACATGTCTTTGTAGAGAAGCCATTATGTTTGAAAGAAAACGAATTACATGAGATCAATGAATTGCAAAAGGAAACAAACACCTTTGTTATGGTAGGTTTCAACAGACGTTTTGCACCGCATATTCAAAAGGCAAAAGATATCTTAACTCCCAATCAACCTGTAGCAATCAATTACAGAATCAATTCAGGTGCCATCGCTGCCGACCATTGGGTACATGATAAAAATAGCGGCGGCGGACGAATTATTGGAGAGGTTTGTCATTTCATCGATCTGGCTTCGTTTATAGCAGGCTCTAAGATCACCTCTGTATCAGCCAATGACATGACGGGTGCTAACAACTTAAGAGATACTTTAGTGATCAATTTGAAATTTGAAAACGGAAGCATTGCCACCATTTCCTATTTCTCAAATGGTAGCAAAGAATTAAGTAAAGAATATCTCGAAATATTCTCAAACGGCCAATCCATTATTATCAATGATTTCAAAACAATGACAGTTCATAGAAAATCAACCAAAAGCAGTCAACTAAGCAATCAGGATAAAGGGCATAAAGAGGAAGTGAAAGCGTTTTTGGATGCCGTGAGAAACGGAAAAGCCTGCCCTATTCCATTTGATCAAACATACAATGCTATGCTGGCTACTTTTAAAGTAGAAGAGTCGCTTGCGAAAAATGGCGCACAAATTATTTTATAAAAATTTATTATCGAACCTGGTTCTACCAATGCCACTAACTAAAACACATACGATCAACGAATTTGAAATTGCTCTGGATAAACTAAGTTCTTATATTGAACAGGAGCAGTTTAAAGGATACGATCCTTATGACACACTAAATTCACCGATTAAATTTAAATACTTTGGAAAATTAATTCCGGTACTGGCATTACAATTTCAAAAACGAAATCCTTTGAACATCCGACCTTTACTGGGTGTAAAGAAAGCATATAACCCAAAAGCATTAGGCTTGTTTCTGCAAACGTATTGCAAATTACAAAAAGCGTTCCCTGACAAATCCTATTCAAAGCACATCCAACTATTGTTTAATGAGCTTAAAAACAATTACAGCAAAGGATATAGCGGCTATTGCTGGGGATATAATTTCGACTGGGCCAGTTCCGGTAAATATATTGCGGCTTACAGTCCAAACATTGTAGTAACAGCCTTCATTGCAAAAGGTATTTATGAATACTACCAATTAACGAAAGACGAAGAAGCACTTCGCATTTTAGAAAGTATCAGTTCTTTTATTTTAAAGGATCTGCCAAAAACAGAAACCAATGAAGGCCTTTGCTTTAGCTATACAACCTTAGGCGTAGATAATTGCTATAATGCCAGTTTATTGGCAGCAAGCGTTTTATCACAATTGTATTCCATCACCAAAAAAGAAGAACTAAAGCACTATGCTATTAAAGCAGTTGATTTTGTTGTTGCCAAGCAACATGCCGATGGACATTGGAACTATAGCATCGATAATCATGGTAAAGAGCGGGTACAAATTGATTTTCATCAGGGTTATGTGATTGATTGCATAGACGACGTGATGAGCTGTTGCTCTATTGAAAATAAAACATATACAGAAGCTATAGAAAAAGGCACGCTATATTACCGTCAACAACAATTTTTCGAGAATGGACAATCCAAATGGCGATTACCAAAACTGTATCCGGTAGAAATTCACAATCAATCGCAGGGTATTATTACGTTTTCCAGAATGCATCGTTTTAATCCGGAGTATTTACAATTTGCGGAAACGATTGCTAAATGGACCATTGAGAACATGCAGGATAAAAAAGGTTTTTTTTATTACAGAAAATTAAAAACATACACCAACAAAATTTCATTCATGCGTTGGTCTCAGGCATGGATGTTTGTAGCCCTAACAGAGTTAGTGCTCACTTTAAAAACCAGGAAATAATATGGCCCGCGATTTTACCTTAAGCATTTATAAAACCTTACTGGAATCTGCCATCAAAGCAGGTTATACACTCACATCGTATGAAGATTATATTATCAATGGACACAACTATCCTAAGGTTTTTATTTTAAGGCATGATGTAGATGACCTTCCGAATAATTCGGTTGATACGGCTACTATCGAACATGCTTTAGGTGCAAAAGGCTCTTATTATTTCAGAGTTGTCAAAAAAAGCCTGCATCCCGATTGTATTGAAAAGATTAAGCAATTGGGACATGAGATAGGTTACCATTATGAAGATATGGCTTTAAATAATGGTGATCTTAAAAAATCCTATGAACATTTTAAAGAAAAACTAACCCTGTTCAGAACCTATTACCCGGTAAAAACCATATGCATGCATGGAAGTCCTTTGTCTAAATGGGACAACAAATTACTATGGAAAACCTATAACTATAAAGAACTAGGGATCATCGGAGAGCCATATTTTGATATAGATTTCACAAAAGTATTATACATAACAGATACCGGCCGGCAATGGAACAATACAACATCCAGTGTAAGAGATAAAGTGAAGACCACTTACAATTTTCAATTTAATTCCACGGAAGATATTATTGCAGCCTTTAATAACCATAAGCTTCCTGATCTGATTATGCTCAACATCCACCCGCAACGCTGGACAGATAGCACATTTCTTTGGTTTAAAGAATTAATAAGTCAGAATTTAAAGAATAACATCAAGAAGTTATTTGTAAAAAGAGTCTAGCACGATATTTAAAAAATTCTTATAATCTACTACCGACTATGGTTCGACCCCGAAGGGGTCGTATATCGATAAAATACAAAATTTCCTATGAATGTACGACCCCTTCGGGGTCGAATGTTATTTCTTAACAAAAATAGTTCTTACAGAATGTATTAGTTTCTGAGTACAATTCGATTTAAATATCTGGTAACTAAGATTATTTGAAGTAATAACCTCATTTAAGTTTGAAAATAGATTAAATAGTAATAAACTTGTAATAAATTCAGACCGTGCTGATTAAAAAAAATAGAATCCCTGTATTGCATATTATCACAATAGGCATTCTTCCGTCTTTTCTTAAAAAAATAATTTATAAACTAAAAGGCTACCGCATTGCCGATGGCGTAAATTTAAGCATTGGCTGTGTTGTTATTGGCAAGGATGTAGAAATCGGAAAGCAATCCAGCATAGGATTCTTTACGATCGTCAGAGCCAATAAAATAAAGATCGGACGCTTTGTGAAGATCGGTGCCATGACCGCTATTGATACGGAATTATTCTCTATTGATGATGATGCCCGAATCAACGAACAGGTATATATCGGAGGCATGAAAACCCCTGAATCTGCTTTAATCATGGGCAAACGCACCATTATCATGCAGGCAAGTTATATTAATCCTACCAAACCGATTATCATCGGTGATGATTCCGGCATTGGCGGACACTGCTTATTATTTACACATGGCTCGTGGAACTCCGCGTTAGAAGGTTATCCCGTGAAATTTGCCCCCATTACCATCGGAAAAAAAGTATGGCTGCCGTGGCGCGTATTTGTTATGCCCGGTATTAGTATTGGCGATGGTGCAGTGATTGGAGCAGACTCCTTATTAACAAAAGATATTCCGGCTCGCTCTTTGGCAGCAGGCTCTCCGGCAAAAATTATAAAAGAAAATTTTCCTACGCCTTTAAATACGGAAGAAACCCAGATAATTACCGACGACATTTTTTCTGATTTCATCGCTTACTTAAAACATCATGACTTTGAGGTAAATCAACAAACATTTGATAAGGGTTTTGACCTCACCATTTCAAACAGCTCAAAAAAATCTTTTATCCGATTCTGTCATTCCGTTGATAATAATCCGCAGGCTATACAAGATTCAATATTAGTTCTGGCAAAAGCACATATTCCTTCGGCAACAGGCTTTACCATGGCTATTTCACTGGGAGAAAGAGAACGTATCGGCTCATCTGATGTTGGTGAAGAATTAGTTGGGTTTTTCTCTCGATATGGTGTTCGTTTTAACAGACTAGACTAAGTATGACATTTCTGACCTACCTCGGACACCCGGCCCATTTCCATTTGTTTAAAGAAACAATTAAAAATTTACAGTCCAAATCACACACCGTTATCATTGTGATCAAAAGCAAAGACGTGTTAGAAAAATTACTAATTGACAGCAACCTGCCCTACATCAACGTTTCCCCTAAAACGAAAAAAGCGGGGCGAATAGCATTGTACTACGGATTTTTTAAACGCTTAGCCGTTCTTGCGAAAATTATACACAAACACAAGCCCTCAAAATTAATAGGCTCTGCAGCCGAACTGGCGTTGCTCGGAAAAATATTCAGGGTTCCCTCTTACGTTTTCTTTGAAGATGATTTTGAAAAGGTTCAAAAATTTGCAAAAATTGCCGGCCCATTAGCCACACATTTGGTTTGCCCTAATTGTTGCAGTGCCTGGAAATGGAATTACAAAAAAACAGGTTATAACAGTTATCATGAATTAGCGTATTTGCATCCCAATCATTTTACACCGGACAGCAGTAAGGTGAATGCTATTTTCGACTTAACTAAAAAGAATTTCATTTTACGTTTCGCACAATTAACCGCTTATCACGATGTAGGAAAATCCGGCATTAACACTGATATTGCACAGCGTTTAATTGATATACTGTTACCTCACGGCAATGTCTATATCACCTCGGAACGACCTTTAGAATCTCAGTTTGAAAAATACCGTATTCAGATTTCTCCTCTGGACATTCATCATGCGCTTTATTTTGCAGATATGTATATTGGCGACAGTCAAACCATGACAGCTGAAGCTGCTGTATTAGGAACTCCTGCCATACGCTTTAATGATTTTGTGGGCGAATTAGCCTATCTTGAAGAACTGGAACATGTCTATCACCTAACTTATGGGATCAAAACCACCGACCCCGAAAAATTGATTTCAAAAGTAAAAGAATTGGTAGAAACGCCTGATCTCAAAACCGAATGGAATGTTCGTCGCCAAAACATGCTCGCTAAAAGTATTGATTTTAGTGAATTTATGACCACTTTGCTGGAGAAGTAAAAACTTTAAGTAAATTAGGGCTGGTCTATGAATAAAGAATTACTGATAAAGGAACAAGGATTAGAGGCTTTTGAATTTATTACAAAATTTACAGGTAGTGATTTCGAAACGAGTTTGACTTTAAGAACCAATGACGTTTTTAATATCGAATCGATCGAGGCAAACAACTACCAAACCATTGTTAACCTGAATAAAATCAATGATATCAATGGTATCAATCGGTTTTTAAGTACGGTAAATTCAAAGCTACCGGAAGGCGGCATTTATATTAACTGTGTAGAAACATACCTGCAGCGTAAAAAACGATTATTAAAAAAATATCCTTTTGCAATAGCCCAGATTTATATTTTTCTTGACTTTGTGTTTAAACGCATCTTTCCGAAATTAGGATTAACACGACGGTTGTATTTCTTTTTGACAGCCGGCCGAAACAGGGTGCTCTCTAAAGCAGAAGCCCTTGGCCGTATTGTATTTAATGGATTTGATATTATTGAATTAAAAGAAATAGGAAGCCTTACCTATTTTGTCTGCAAAAAAACAACAAGACCCATTCCTGATAAAGTGCCGTCATTTGGATTCTTCTTTAAAATGAAACGCATTGGTAAAAACAATAAACTCATTACCGTTTATAAAATCAGAACGATGCATCCCTATGCTGAATATATTCAAAGCTATATTTTTGAAAATAATAACTTAAGAGAAGGCGGTAAGATTAAAGACGATTACCGCATTACCAGCTGGGGAAAAGTATTCAGAAAGCTTTGGATTGATGAATTACCAATGGCGGTAAATTTCATAAAAGGAGAAGTTAAATTAGTTGGGGTTCGCCCATTAAGTCAGCATTATTTAAGCTTATACAGCGATGAACTCCAACAGAAACGTGTACAGGCAAAGCCGGGATTGATCCCACCTTTTTATGCCGATTTACCGGTAACACTGGAAGATATTATGCAATCAGAGTTAAATTATCTGGATGCCTATCAAAAACATCCTCTTAAAACAGATACCAGATATTTATTCAAAGCAATAAAAAACATTTTATTTAAGAACGCTAGGACAAATTAACTTGGTGTAATCATTTCAATTTAACACTACAATTCCTTGCCATCCATGTCTCACTATATTCGTAAGTGTTTCGATAGTTATTGCGAAAATCGCAAATGATGGGTGATTTAATATTTGACCCCGGAGGGGTCATATGTTAATAGATATTGATGTTTTTATTCATGTACGACCCCTTCGGGGTCGAATATTTAACATACAAAAAAGTTTACAGGCTCCGATAAATGATCAAAATAATCCTACATTATTCTAATACATCCGGTTATATTATAACTTAACCTCTTGTTTTGCCTTATTCCCCACCTTATCCGATACCTCTATCTTAATAATTCCAGATACTAAAGGTTCATTAAAATAACATGACACCGTAGCCGTTTTAGCGTCATACTCAGCAATCTGCCACACATCATTAACAAATACATTGTAATCGGCAATACCGCTTAAATTATCCGACACTTTAAAATGAACAGCATTTACAGGGCTTTGCGAAGCTTTCTTTTTTGAAACGGGCATTATAATTTTCGGAGCAACCGTATCATACGCAATACCAAAAGCACCAAACGATTTACTCTCTGTTTTAAACCAACCATTCTCGTATTTACCCGTTAAACAATTATCTTCATTCATCAATACCATTTTAGATGCTTTGTCTTTAAGCGGCTTATTTACTTTAACAGATAACGAAAATGCTTTCAGTAAAGATTCATTTTTATTACCAACACAAGCCTTCCCCAGTTTATTGATGTAAGCAGCTACAAACAACGATCTGGAGGCTGTTCCGGCTTTTATCTCACACTCAATATCGTCTTTTTTAATAGAACAATCTTTATAGCAATACGCATTATATAATGCTGAATTAGAGATATAACCCTCCAATCTGGTAGCTTTTACACGACATATAACCTGATTGGTATTTCCCTTTTCATCCGCTACAGTTAGTTCAATCGTATGCCATAAGGTATCTTTTAATTGTACCTTTCCGCCATTCACGAGGCTTTTATAAATACGAATGTCGTAACAGGAAGGTGTAAAACATTTTTGGTATTTCACACCGGCTACTTTTTCACTAAATACATTTACATAACGACCGTTATCAAAACTGATGGTATTTAACTGATGATGATAGATCAACTGTCCATCCAGTGTTAATTTAGCTTCATAAATATTATTCTTACTGGTGCTTGCATCCGCCATATCATAGCCGGCAAAGCCAACTGCAAAGGTGTTTTGAGGTAATATGATATTGCTTTTGGTAACCGTTAGTTTACCTGCCTTATTGGTAACCGGATGCATACTTTGTGATACAACAGCATTCGAATCTTTCGTATTATAAATAACCAGATGGGTGATAACCGGCTTTACATGATCTTTGACATCATATACCAATAAAGGATTGATCGGAATTTCAGATTGTTCTTCTCTGATCTCAAAATGCAAATGCGGCCCGGTAGAACTCCCTGAGTTACCTGAATAGCCTATCAATTCGCCCTTTTTAACTGGCAACTCGCCGGGTGCGGGAAACAGTTCCAATTCATTTTTTTTCTGTTCTGTTTGTTTTTTCTTCACATATACATCGATCTTTTCGGCATATTTTTTTTGATGCGCATACACCGTTACATAACCGTTAGTATGTGTCACATACAATACTCTTCCATAGCCTCCACTGCTGATTTTAATACGACTCACATATCCGTCTGCCACACTTTTAATGGGCAAATTAGCCACCGGATCTGTACTAAAATCTAATCCGGCATGAAAATGATTAGGGCGTATTTCTCCATAATTACCGGTTACTACAACCTCCCTGTCGATGGGATAAATAAATCCCAAACCGTTATACTGCGCATAACAAATCCTGAAACAATGGATCAAAAAAAGCAAAAAAAGTGTTCTGAAATTTATCATTACCGCAAGGTTAAATTGTATGAAGTTAATTAACAACGAGTTGTTGATGTAAAGTTAAAGTCTTAAGTAAAATGAGTTCGCCTAAAGTCTATTTTTAACCAACAACAAACTGTTTATTGAGCATGAACGTAGAAAATATAAAATCAGAATTGCAACAAGTGTTAGATAGCGATGTAGCGCTGCGTAAGGAGTATAATGAGATCAAACGTTCATTAAGCGACTACCGTAACCAACTCATTCAACGTGATGAGGATTGCAAACGTTTGCAGGTATCAATCGACGTTTTAAACACCAAACTGGTGGTGATGGAACGCGACAATACCAACTACAAAAGCGAAGTAAATTCGTTTAAAGAACTACGCAACAACATTCGTGAGCAATTGCAGGAAAAACAGGACGAGATAAATGGCCTGTTAAGCAAGATCGATGAGTTAAACAGTCAGTTGTCTTCTATTTCATCAGAATACGAATCTAAAATCACTGAATTACAAACATCTTCTCAGGAAGAAATTTCTAATTTAAAATCTTCATACGAAACTCAGTTAGCCGAATTAAAATCAAATACATCTTACCAACAAAGCGGTATCCGCAATGAATTGGAAACTAAGATCAATGAGTTAACCGCTACTTACAATACCACCTATCAGGAAACCGTTTCGTCTTACGAAACCCAAATAGAACAATTGAAAGCTGATTTCAATGCTCAGCTGGAATCTGTAAAACAGGAATCTGAAAGCCGCGTTGCTTCCTTATCCGGTTCAAGCTCTGAAACGATCTCTCAAATCACTAACGAATATGAATCAAAGATCAGTGCGTTAACTCAACAATGGAATAGCGAAAAAACAGAGATCACCTCTTCTTACGAAAATCAGATTTCTTCATTAACCGGTGCCTATACTGCTGAAAAATCGGATCTGGTAAGTTCTTATGAATCGCAAATTGCCGACCTTAACACACAGTTATCAAATAAACAGGCAGAATTCGAAACAGAGTTAAATGCAACAATCGAATCATTAAACCAATCCTATTCTGAAAAAGAAAGTCAGTTAAGATCATACTACGAAAACGAATTATCCAATACATCCAGTTCTTCGGGCTCTTTATTAGACAGCTTAAAAGCTGAATACGAAGAAAAACTGTCCAATACGGTTCTTCATTCTAATTTACAAAATTCTAAATTATCGGAAGACATGAATAAAGTGATCGTGGAAAACGAACACTTTAAAGAAAAGATCAGAGAAATGGTATATCATATTGATGAACAAAATACCAGAATCGATGCGTTGACCAGAGATATAGAAATTAAAGCAGAAGAAATCAACAAACAAATTGATAGCTATAATTCATTAAGCTCCGAATTTGATACTTATAAAACATCTCAATTATCAAGTATTGATGAGCAGGTAAGTGCCTTGAATTCTAAAATTTCTGAATTTGAAGCAACCATTTCTGAAAAAGATGCCAGCATTGCCGAGTTAACAGCCTCTGTAGAAGACAAGATTAATCAGATCTCCGGCTTAACAGGCTCTTATAACGAATTAAAAGATCAGTTCAATGTATTGTCTGTTTCATTTAATATTGAAAAAGAAAATTTCGAAAACTTTAAAAATGAATTAGAGGTTTCGCATTCTCAGCAGTTACAAAGCAAAGACATTGAGTTCAATAAATTATTGGTAGAAAACACCTCTTTAATAACTGAAATTGATGCTACGGCTGATAAATTAGAAGCAACAGAAGAACAATTACAATTAGTTCAAGCCGAGTTATCTGAACTGAAATCAGTTGCCGAAGGAAAAGCAGCAGACTTAAAGGAAACCTTAGATAGCAAGAATTACGAGATTACCACCTTATCGGCCAATAACATGGCTCTTCAAACGGAGTTGGATCTGTTAAAAGCCGAACTGGAAAATGTACGTGGCGAATTAAAATCAGCCATTGCCTTAAACGAAGGAAGTTCAACATTACAGGCTGAATTTGATTCATTACTATCTGCCAAAACTGAATTAGAAAATCAACTATCTGCCTATAGATCATCGATCGAAAGTTTAAATACCCAGGTATCTGAATTAACCGCTTCTATTTCCGGTTACGAAACAGAGATCACTAACCTGAAATCTGCAACAAAAGCCGACGAGCAAGATGCCTTCATTGACCGTTTATTTAAACAAATAGATATTTTAAGTGATGAACGTTTAAGTCTTTTGAATGAAAAAGAAGAAATGGCCAATCAGTTGTTAAAAATGAATGAAACAGTTGCTTCAATTTCGCAACATGTTGATTCTCATAACATTGACATAACAGAATTGGATAATCACAGAAAAAATGTTATATTAGCAGGAAGTTCAAGTAATGCCGGTTCCGAAAAAACTGCCATGAAAAAACAAATAAGTGAGTTGGTGCGTGAAATTGATAAATGTATAGCTCTGTTGAGTGCTTAAAAAAAGAAATTAGCTTAGTTTAATGAGCGATGTAAGTGTAAAAGTAGAAATTGCAGGCGGGTTATATACGCTGAAAGTTAAAAGCGAAGACGAAAGCAACGTTAAACAAGCAGTTGAGTTAATAAATCAGAAGATTTCGGAGTTTGAAAGAAACTACGGAGTAAAAGATAAAAAAGATGTGTTGGCGATGGTTACCCTTCAATTGGTAAGTCAGTTAGGGAAAGAAAAAAATCAGGCCGAACAGGAGTTAAGCACTCTAAGACTGGTGTTGGAAGATGTAGAGCAAATGTTGGCTCAGCATAAAGATAACATACAAAAAACAGAAGAATAAACATATAACGTCTTTAAATAGACCATTTTTAACGCACAAATCTTGAAGCAATTCAATGTTTGTGCGTTTTTTGTTAATGAGTATCCGGATAGTCGCCCTGAGTACTGATTAAATAATATAAACAATGTGCGACAACAAAAATTATGAGCGTATTAGCAATTATATTCATTGCCGTAGCATTAATTGCCGGCGTAGTAGCTGGGTTTGTGATAGCAAACTCCCGTTTGAATAAAAGCAGTGTACAGGAAAAACAAAACCTCCTGAAAGAAGCCGAAGTAAAAGCAGAAAGCCTTAAACAGGAAAAGATCCTGCAAGCCAAAGAAAAATTTCTTCAGTTAAAAGCCGAGCATGACAAAACGGTGAACGAACGAAACCAGCATTTAGCGCAACTCGAAAATAAAGCCAAACAACGTGAAAGCGACCTGGCCAAAAAAGTAGAAGAAGCGACTAAAAAAGATAAAGAACTTGAACACCAAAAAGCTCAACTGAATTCTCAGGTAGAGTTGTATAAAAAGAAAAGCGAAGAGATCGAAAAATCTCACCGTAAGCAAGTGGAGTTATTGGAAAAAGTATCAGGACTAAGTGCCGATGAAGCCAAAGCGCAGTTAATTGAAAGCGTGAAAGCAGAAGCTAAAACTGAAGCCATGGCCTTTATTAAGGACACCATGGATGAAGCGAAGATCAATGCCAATAAAGAGGCCAAGAAAATCATCATCCAATCCATTCAACGTTTGGCTACCGAAACAGCTATTGAAAACTCAGTAACTGTTTTCCATATCGAAAGTGATGAAATCAAAGGACGTATCATTGGCCGCGAAGGACGTAATATCCGTGCCTTAGAAGCCGCTACAGGTGTAGAGGTGATTGTGGATGATACACCGGATGCGATTACCCTATCCTGCTTCGATTCTATTCGTCGTGAGATTTGTCGTTTATCCTTACATCAATTAGTAACAGACGGACGTATTCACCCGGCTCGTATTGAAGAGATCGTGGAGAAAACCAAAAAGATGATCGATGAGGAAATTGTGGAAACCGGTAAACGTACGTGTATCGACTTAGGTATTCATGGCTTACATCCTGAATTGATCAGAATGGTAGGACGTATGAAATACCGTTCGTCTTACGGACAAAACTTATTGCAACATAGCCGCGAAGTAGCTAATCTTTGTGCCATCATGGCCAGCGAAATGGGCTTAAATCCTAAAATCGCCAAACGTGCCGGATTATTACATGATATTGGTAAAGTGCCGGATGAAGAACCGGAATTACCACATGCTATCCTTGGTATGAAGTTGGCGGAAAAATATAAAGAGAAACCGGAAGTATGTAATGCCATTGGTGCGCATCACGATGAAATTGAGATGACAACTTTATATTCACCAATCGTTCAGGTGTGTGATGCTATTAGCGGTGCAAGACCCGGCGCCCGTCGTGAGGTGGCAGAACAATACATGAAACGTTTAAAAGATCTGGAAGCTTTAGCCTTAGGATATGACGGCGTAGAAAAAACCTATGCGATTCAGGCAGGACGTGAAGTGCGTGTATTGGTATCTGCTGATAAAGTAGACGATAAACAATCAGAACAATTAGCCTTTGATATCTCCCAAAAAATTCAAACAGAAATGACCTATCCGGGACAAGTAAAAGTAACGGTAATCAGAGAAGTACGAGCTACGGCTTACGCGAAGTAATCGTCACCCTGAACTTGTTTCAGGGTCCCCAATATGATAAAAAAGCTGCATTTAAAAGATGCAGCTTTTTTATTATATTTGATTTACACTTGCAAGTATTTACAATTAATTACAAATAATTACAATTTGATTTATAGTACTTAGCGAGTAGTTAGTGGTAATAGCCTCGGACAGACCTCAATGAAAAAAATATTCTCCATATTACTTCTCTTTACGCTAACAAATTGCGGCGACAGTATTGACGACCAAAGTAAAAGAAATGAAAATTGGTGTTGGTTTCTAGACGAAAAAACTGGAAAGGGGACATGGTTTCAGATAGGTAATGATGAATGGAAGGAGACAGGAAAAGTGACATATTTTTTCATGAATGGAAATGTTGGAGAAATTTCAAAATTGAAAAATGGGATAAGATGTGACACATCATACTATTACGATTTAAAAGGAAATCTAATTAGGTACACGACTTATTCAAACGATCAACAAAATGACTATTATCTAAACGATGGGCTTTATAAAGCATATTACATGAACGGAAATATATGTGATTCTGGTTTTATAAAAAGCAATAAAAGAATCAACAAATGGACTAGCTTTTCTAAAAGTGGAAAAATTAGGTGGACAGAAAATCATTTGGACAGCACTCGTATTATTTTTATTTGCTATTATGAGACAGGGCAAATTAAAGACAGTGTCAATTTTTATAATCATTTGCAAAATGGTGAAATGAAAAAATGGTTTGAAAATGGTAATTTAAAATCTATAAGCAATTGGAAAGATGGGAAAGAAATCGGCGAAGCGACTCATTACTTTGAAAGCGGAAAACTTCATAAAAAATTGACATGGATAGAGGATAAAAAAGTTTCTGTGATTGAGTGGGATGAGTCCGGAAAAGAAATTAATCGGTGGACGGAAAATGTAGAATGATGGCTACAACCACTAACCCAACCTAAATCCCATTTGGGCATTCGGCTTCGGCTTTTGCAAACATGGTAGACAATTGGTTAATTTTCGCTTTGCAAAAGTCCAATAAACATTTATCTTTATTTAAACATTTCGGTAGACAATGTTTCAAAACCCAAACGGGAATTTAGCTTGCAACCGTTAGCGGCAACCTTAAGACAACAAAATGGAAGAAAAAATTTTACAAGTCAAAATAGTAGACCCAATAGACAAATTTAATTGGGAGCCTTGGGTGCTTTTAGTTGCCTTACTTTCATTAATTGCTGCAGTGATTATACCATTTGCTCAAAAAAAATATGAGGAATATAGAACTAAACGAAACTTTCAATATTATTTGAAAAAACAAATTGGAATGGTTTTAAACCTTCTGACAACTGAAAAATTAGAGTATATCGAACCAAGTGTAAAAAATGACCCTGTAAAAGAATGGTTAGATATAAAGGAATTTATTTTAAAAATTAGAACAGACTTTAAGGAACATAAACATTCAGTTCAACCGAGAGTCATATTTATGTTGTTAATGAATGTTCAAAGATTGTGTCATTATGCTTACAGATTAAGACTAACTATTTCGGACATCGATTTAAAAAACATTACTGAAAAAACATTAGAACACGGACAAGAATTATCAAAAGATGAATTAAATAAAATATATGGCCTTATTTTAATATATGAAAGTCATATTGGTATTTCTACATTTCACGACAAATTTTCTGAAATTAAAGCAATTGAGAGATTAGTTGAAAATAAAATTTGGGTTGGATTATCAGTAAAAAAAGAACTTTTAGCAAATCAGCAAATATTAAATAATGATTTATTAGTACTAAACAATAACGAAAATAGCTTAGAAGAAATAGAAAAAATAGTTTTGCTCGTTGCTCAAGAGACAAAAAAGTATTTTGACTATGATACACTTCAAGCTAACAGAAAAAAAGGCAGCCGCTAACACACGCTAAGCAAACAGTTTGGCAGACATCAAAGCTTTTGCAAAAGCGGTCGCTCCGCGAAAGACAATTATTTTCGCTTTGCAAAAGTCCATTAAACATTTATCTTTGTTAATAGCGTTTCGGCAGGACACAGTTTCAAATCAAACCGTTGCTTAGCGCGAAAACGTTATAGGTAACCAGCCGACAAAACTCGACAATGAAAACTAAATTCTATTTAATTATAATTTTCGCATTGACACTTATAGGTTGTAAAGTGACAGAAAAATCTGTCGTTGGTTCTTATAATAGTAATTACCAAGAGAAGTTGACGTTAAGTTCTGCTAAGACATTTACTATAGAATATGTTGTTTTAGACACTGTTACAACCGTTTTTGGCGGGACAACAATCGTAACAGGACACTGGACACTAAATGACAAAACTATCTCCTTAAAAGTAGACAACAAATTTTTTAAATCTTGGGAGTGCTGGGGGTTGACTGTTAAACGTAGGACTTTGAAAAGACC
>JACQAK010000021.1 GCA_016194985.1 Bacteroidota bacterium | reverse complement strand
GGCATTGATGCCCTGTTTCTTTATGCAACAGAAGGTATTTTAATTGCAAACGAACAGGGAGAGATCCTACGGATCAATCCCAGTGCGGAAAAGCTATTTAAGTACGAAAAGGATGAACTTTTGGGCAAAAAGATAGAAATACTTGTCCCTAAACGATTTTCTTCTCATGAAAACCATCGCGAAAAGTATAATGAACATCCGCATGCCAGGTCTATGGGTGCCGGAATGGAGTTGTATGGATTAAAAAAAAATGGGGAAGAAGTACCCGTTGAGATCAGTTTAAGTCCTTATTCTAATGCGGAAGGTAAGTTTGTTGTTGCTTTTATTGTTGATATTACATTACGTAAACAATCTGAAGAACGCTTGAAAAATTATTCGGCGGAACTTGAAAAACAGGTGAAGAATAGAACACTTATCCTTGAAGAAGCGATTCAGGAGCTGGAAAAAACAAAAAAAGACCTTCATAATGCTCTTCAAAAGGAAAAAGAATTAAGTGAGCTTAAGACCCGCTTTGTATCTATGGCTTCACACGAATTTAGAACACCTTTAACCACCATGATGTCTTCATTATCTTTGGTTACGAAATATGGAGAACAAAATGATAAGGAAAATCAGAGCAAGCATGTAACTAAAATTAAATCATCCATTCATCACTTAACTGATATTTTAAATGACTTTTTATCGGTTAGTAAGCTGGAAGAAGGGAAAATAGAAAATATACCAGAAGAAGTAATGATAGAAACTTATTTGTCGGATCTGATTTCTGAAATGAAACACATGGCCGTCAATGGTCAAACCATAACGCAAACGCACGCCGGCAACCAGAAAGTGTATATAGATAAGAAACTGTTGAAAAATGTGATGTTTAATTTGATCTCTAATGCGATCAAGTTTTCACCCGACAAAGGTATCATTGAAGTTTCATCTCATTGCTCTAATTCTACGTTGAAAATATCAGTTAAAGATAATGGAATAGGAATTTCAAAAATTGATCAGCAACATTTATTTGAACGCTTTTTCAGAGGACATAATGCCACACATATACAGGGAACCGGTTTGGGCTTGAATATTGTGGCAAAGTATGCCGAATTAATGAACGGTTCTATTGATTTTGAAAGTGAAGAAAATAAAGGAACTATATTTACAATTATCATCCCACAATAATTTACTATGAGCAAAACAATACTTTTAATAGAAGATAATTTGGATGTGAGAGAAAACACAGCCGAAATATTGAAGCTGGCACAATATAATGTTATTACAGCAGTTAACGGGAAAGATGGCGTAGAACTGGCTCAAAAAGAAAAACCCGATCTGATCATCTGTGATATTATGATGCCGGTTTTAGACGGACATGGAGCATTGCACTTGTTGTCTAAAAATGAAGAAACAGCCGGAATCCCGTTTATTTTTTTGACAGCAAAAGCGGAGCGCGGTGATTTTAGAAAGGGTATGGAGATGGGAGCAGATGATTATTTAACCAAACCTTTTGACGATATAGAGTTATTAAATGCTATTGAAAGTCGTTTAAAGAAAAATGAGGTCATAAAAAAAGAATTTACTAAAAATTTTGCCGGCATTAATAATTTTATAAACGAGGCAAAAGGAATAGACTCTCTTAAAAAATTATCAGAAGAAAGAGATATCCGGAATTATAAAAAGAAAGATGATATTTATAAAGAAGGTGGTTATCCTAAAGGTATCTTCTTTATAAATAAAGGAAAAGTAAAGATCTCTCAAACGAATGAATTAGGAAAAGAATTGATTACAGAGCTTCATAAAGATGGAGACTTCTTTGGGTACTTATCCTTACTGAAGGATGAAAAATATACCAATTCCGCTACAGCACTTGAAGATTCGGAAATATTAATGATCCCTAAAGAAGATTTCTTTTCGCTTATATACAAAAATGCAGAAGTATCCCGTCGTTTTATCGAGATGTTGTCGGATAATTTGCGGGATAAAGAACAACAATTAGTGAAGTTGGCATATAATTCGGTTCGAAAAAGAGTGGCTGAAGCTCTTGTAAAGCTGTCTGATAAATATAAAAAGGAAAATGATCAAAAATTCAGTATGAATGTTTCAAGAGAAGATCTGGCCAATATGGTAGGAACAGCAACAGAAACAGTTATTCGTACGTTAAGTGATTTCAAAGAAGATAAATTCATAGAAATAGCAGGAAGTTCCATAACCATCCTGAATTATGAGAAACTTGCTAAAATGAAAAACTAACTATCTAAAAAAGAACGGGTTGTCTGCTACAAGAGACCTGCTTTTTCTGACCAAAGTCATGTAGTCTTCTGATAGTCCTCATTTATTACACCCTATGGTTCCTGTAATTTTGTTTCAATATTAATTGGAATAAAAACATGGAAGCCATCACTCAATACCACTATATAGCAGCCGCTTGTATTGCCCGGGTATTTTTGGGATGCCTGTTTTTTTTTCAGGGATATGATGCCGTTTTTAAAGTGCGCGTTGAAAATGTGATAGAAGTATTTGAAGAAGACTTTGCTCAAAAAGGAATTCCTCGTTTCTTAACTGTTTGTGCCTCCTGGTTTACATCTTATACTGAATTAATCGGTGGTTTTTTACTGATTATGGGGCTGTTTGAATACGCAGCGCTCTATTTGTTGGGCATTAATTTAATCGTTGCAGCTATTGGCTTTGGAATCAATACACCAGTGTGGGATACACGTTTTGTATTCCCCCGCTTGATACTGATTCTTTTGCTTCTTTTAATTCCACATGATTGGAATTCTTTATCGTTAGATCAATTATTTTTTAAACCTTAAAATCATAAATATCATGGAAACAACAATCAAAACAAACCAATCAAAACATGTAACAACAACCAAACAAAAAAACGCAGTATCTCCATTTTGGGATGCTCTTGAGTTCAGACGTTTCGGCATCATATCTATGTTAGTAGTAGTACTGGGATGTGTTGGAGGAATGGCTGCTTCTTTTGGAGCAGGAGCAGATGCATTAAAACTGGGACTAATCGCTTTACCAACTATTATCAGTTTGGCATTAATCCTAGCGGTTGCTCCAATGAGAGCAATTGTTTATTCTGCGGCTATAGCGTTTGTATTGGATTTAATCGTATTAGTATTTTAATCTCATTTAAATATCCCGCAGTTGTTGTTTTAACATCTGCTAATCATCAAAACACATAAGCATGCTTCCTGCAACCGACAATAGCCCTGTATCATTCGAAGACACAAAACAAAAATTATCAATTATGAAAATAGCAATTAATGACCACAGAAAGATTTTCGCTATTCAGGAAGAATTTAATTCGGTTTTTCCTTACTTAAAATTGGAGTTCTTTTCCAAGCCCCATAAGCCCGGAGGCGCATCTCCCAAAAAACTGGTGAAACACAATAGTGTTACACTGGGAGAATGCAGAACCATTCACAACACAGGGGATATAACAATTATACCGGAAATGACGGTGTCAGATCTGGAACAAAATTTTGGAGATGTATACGGGCTCGGAGTTCAGGTATTCAGAAAATCAGGTAAATCCTGGTTGGAAACAACTGTTACCGATAACTGGACGCTGGCTGAACAAAATAGACAGGGAGAAGATTTGAGTAAATGGGCCTGAGATTATCTATCATATAAAACTTAAAACATGAAAACAATTATAGCCGGAACGGATTTTAGTAAATCATCAATTAATGCCTGCAAATATGCTGCAATGCTGGCTCATAACCTTAATTGTAAATTAACAATCTTTAATTTATATGATGCCCCTATTATTCATTCAAATATGGGAATGTATGCCATAACCTATAGTTTTGTAAGAAAAAACAGTGAGCATAAAGCATCCACTCTCATCAAAGATCTTCATCTTTTATTTCCTGAAGTAGAGATTACTTCATTTATTTCAGGTGGTTCTTTTAAGGACGAATTAAAACGATTCACTAAAGAACATTTGATAGAGGCCGTTGTTATGGGAATGGAAACCAAGAATAAATTATCCAAATTCCTTTATGGAAGCCATGGTGTAGATATTGCCGGTAAAATAGATGCTCCAGTTATCATTGTTCCCGAAAAATATACCAAGCATAACCTTGAGAACGTTTTATTAACGGTTGATAATAACGAAAAATTGCATCATACTTCTTTGATTTCCTTTGAGAAATTTATTAAACGCTCACATGCAAAATTAAATCTGTTGCATGTGAGAACATATAATGAAATATTTGCGCCGGTTATGAAAGCGTTAAAGATCAATGGAAAAAAGGTAGAGATTGAAATAAAGAACGCAAAAAACCTGAAAAACGGAGTGAAGAATTATTGCAAGGATTATCCTGTGGATCTCGTAGCAATTATTAGTAAAAAACATTCCGTATTTTATAACCTTTTTGCTGAAACCAATACCAAAAAACTGGCTTTTGCTGCCAATGTGCCTATTATGGCTATTCATGAATAGTACCGATCCGATATGAGGAGTTTTTTGAAAGCAAAAACAATCTGGTCAAATATCGAGTTGGCTCTTGTTAAACTATGTGTATTGAGCGCGGGACTAATAGCCGGTTGTTATTTTAATGAATTTTTTAAAGACTATATCTCTTTGATGGGAGGCATATGGGGGCTGACTACTGTGTGCGCAGTTTATTTATGGGCTAAAAAAATGCGATCAAATGCTTAAATTTAAGCATTCATGTAAATGCAAATTAATTTTATAAGCCAATGATAGACTATTTACCTTATTTTATACTATTGGCATTATTGGCTGAAATTTTCGGAACCATAGGAGGATTTGGCTCTTCCCTTTTTTTCGTACCAATAGCAGGCTTTTTCTTTGATTTCCATTCGGTGCTGGGCATAACGGCCTTATTTCATCTTTCCAGTAATATTTCCAAGATCGCTTTATTCAGACATGGCTTTGATAAAAAGCTGGTCATTAATATTGGAATCCCGGCTGTTTTGTTTGTGATACTAGGTTCGTTTTTGAGTAAATACGTTGATAGTAAATTATTAGAGATATGTCTTGCTGTTTTTCTTATTACAATTAGTTCCTTGTTGATGATATTCAAAAATTTAAAGCTAAAGCCAACATTAGTTAATTCCTTAACCGGCGGAGCACTCTCCGGAATAACAGCGGGTCTTTTAGGTACCGGCGGGGCTATCAGAGGATTAACCTTGGCCGCATTTAATCTCAATGTGGAAGTATTTATCGCTACTTCAGCCATCATCGATTTGGGAATAGACTTTAGCAGAAGTGTTGTCTATTTCTCAAATGGTTATATGCATCGTCATGATATGTACCTTATCCCCATTTTAATGGTGGTGAGCATCCTTGGTTCGTTTATAGGTAAAAAAATAGTCACCAGGTTTTCTCAAAATCAATTTAAGTACATTGTGCTTTCTCTTATTCTTATTGTTGGGATCATCACATTATTGCAGCAATTTCCTACTCCCTTTTCAAATATATTTGCCAAGAGCTGATGAAAGTTAGTTTTGGAAACAACAAACATCATGTGGATGATTTGCACTTAATATGATATTTACCTGACCTTTAGTTAAAGATGATTTAAATGGGCGTTTGTTTTTATAGGCGCGATTAAATAGTTATATTTAGGATAATAAACGTTACTATGAGTAAAATAAATATCACAAAATCATCAGGCGAGAGTAGTCCTTTTTCAGAAGAAAAATTGCGACATTCTCTTCAGGCAGCAGGCGCAACCAATCAGCAGGTGGATGTTATTATTCATGAGATCTCATCAAGTTTGTATGAAGGAATGCCTACTAAAAAAATATACAGAATGGTTATTGAGAGAGGGTTCCCGGCATATGGCAGCCAGATACCATTTAAAAAAAGCAATTATGGAACTGGGGCCTTCTGGTTTTCCTTTCGAAAAATTTGTGGCTGAAATCTTAAAAGGGGAGGGATATACAACAAAAGTTGGTCAGTTTGTACAAGGGCGATGCATTATGCACGAAGTAGATGTAATAGCCGAAAAAGGCAACTTGTATTATATGGTCGAATGCAAATATCATAATCAGGCCGGCAAATTCAATGATGTACAGATTCCGCTCTATGTGCAGTCGCGATTTAAAGATGTGGAAGAACAATGGTTGAAAGCAGATATACATAAGGGAAAAACGCATCGTGGGTTGGTGGCTACTAATACACGCTTTTCAACTGCAGCTATTCAATACGGCACCTGTATCGGTTTGGATCTTCTGGGATGGGACTATCCGGCAAATAATGGATTGAAAGATAAAGTAGACGCTTTAAAATTGTATCCTGTAACCTGTCTCACATCTCTTACACTTATCGAAAAACGCAGACTGCTGGATAAAAACATTGTACTCTGTAAAGAACTTTATAATAACAGGCAATTGCTTGATGAAGCAGGCGTAAAGCCTTCCCGAATATCTTCTGTCATACAGGAAGTGAAACAATTATGTAACGAATTAAATAGTTTATCAGGCAATGGAAAAAACAGTTAACCAAATTAAAGTTCAGTTTTTGGGCGCTGCCGGAACTGTTACAGGATCCAAGTATCTTATTGAAATGCCCACAAGAAGGCTGTTAATAGACTGTGGTTTGTTTCAGGGCTTAAAAGAATTACGGCTGTTGAATTGGCAAAATTTACCGGTTGATGCAGCCACCATTGATGATGTGATCCTGACTCATGGACATTTGGATCACGTGGGCTATTTACCCTTATTGGTAAAGCAGGGCTTCCACGGAAACATATATGCCACGGAGCCTACAGTAGAAATTGCTAAACTCATATTGTTGGATAGTGCAAAAATTCAGGAGGAAGATGCAGAACGGGCCAATCGGTTTCGTTACAGTAAACATGAAGACGCTAAACCATTATATGATACCGATGAGGCAGAAGCCGTATTTCCGTTATTTTATCCTAAGCCTTTGAAAGAGTGGATAGATATTGGAGATAACATATCATTCCGATTTAGATATAACGGACATATCCTTGGGGCAAGTTTTATAGAACTGAAGATGGAAGGTAAGCTCATGGTGTTTTCAGGAGATATTGGTCGTATGGAAGATCCTTTGTTATATACCACCGAATGCCCTGAAGAAGCCGATGTATTGTTTATAGAATCAACCTATGGAAATAGATTGCATCCGGTTAATTCCAAAAAACTTCTGGCTGATGAGATCAATAAAGCAGCCGGTCGCCACGGAACTATTATCATCCCAAGCTTTGCTGTAGAAAGAACCCAGTTATTAATGCATTTACTGTGGGAATTAAATAAAGAAAAACAAATTCCGCCAATTCCAATATATATGGATAGTCCTATGGGATCACACGTTCTTGAACTATTTCAACGCCATTTATCATGGCATAAATTATCTGTGGATGAAGCGACAGATATGTGCCGTCATATTAAAATTGTGCAAAATCAACAGGAAACGGAAGAACTGATACAGAAAAAGACAGCTAAAATTATCATAGCCAGTAGTGGTATGGCAACAGGAGGAAGAGTGTTATCTTATTTTGAACATTATTTAGGCGATTCGCATGCCACCATTTTGCTGGCTGGTTATCAGGGCGAAGGAACGAGGGGAAGAGCTTTATTAGATGGCGCTTCGGAAATAAAAATGCGCGGAAAATTTTGGCCGGTAAAGGCGGAAATAGCAATGATTGAAGGGTTATCCGCTCATGCCGACCAATCGGAGTTAATACACTGGTTGTCGAAATTGAAGCAACAGCCGGCTAAATTGTTTATTGTGCATGGCGAAAAAGATTCTGCCCTTGCTCTTAGTGAAAAAATAAAACAAACCTATCATTGGGAATCTTATATTCCAAAACTAAATCAAACGATTATCCTCTGAAATGAAAACAGCAGTATTCAGCACCCATCCATTTGAATTACCTTATTTACAGCAGGCATTAGCAGGCAATAAGGAATTGGTATTTATGGA
>JACQAK010000020.1 GCA_016194985.1 Bacteroidota bacterium | reverse complement strand
GTTCTGTGGCTATTTCCTCCGCCATGGGCTGTACGTGGACCGTATGTGTAACTACTGTTGTTGTCATAGCTGTTATAATATCCCCATGAGTTATAATAGGGATTATTATAGCCATAACCATAAGGATAGCCATAGCCATAATTCCCGTAACCATAACCGTAACCAAAAGAGCTACCGTATCCGAAATAATTTCCATAAGCTCCATAAGGACTATTATAATATGGATTTCCATACCCATAATAGTTTCCATACAGGCCATTATTAAACCCATTATTATATCCCTGATTATAAGCAGCCATATATGGGTTATAACCATTATATCCATACCCCGGAGTGCATCCCCAACCATAATTAGAATAAAAATTGATAGAAGGGTTATAACTGTAATTATTATAGCTCGAACCCCACCAACTGTAACCGTTATACACGCTTACCCCATAATTATATGGGTTTTGATTATACCAATACGAGTTGGTGTAATAATTATCATAGTAGCTCAGACCGTTAATGTTATTATTGAAGCGTTTTACGCGGGTAGCATATTCGTAATCGTAGTAATCATCATATTTAAACTCACGATCCTTGTAGTAAGGATTAGCATCGTCTTTTTCTTTTTGAGCTTGTTTTACGGCAGCAATAGAATCATTATATCGTTTATCTGCAGCCTCCTGAGCTTGTTTTCGCTCAGCTGCCAGACGAGCTTCTATGACACGGTCTTCTTTAGGGTTTGCATATACGTCGTCGTTATAGGAAGACGTCCCCATTTTTTGAGAAGCACAAGACGATAACAGCACAATGGCCAGGCTTGGTATGACAACTAATTTTTTCATTTTATTAGTTTTTTAAATATCAGACGTAAACGTCCAATAAAAGTTTAAATTTGCACGGGGAATGCACTGTAAAGTTACCAAATTAAGTGCCAACAAAATTATAAAAAATACATTTTAACATTTGTTAATAGACATGAGTAAAGAATTGACATCGAGGGCAGAAGATTACAGTAAATGGTATAACGATTTAGTAGTTAAAGCTGATTTAGCCGATCATTCGGCCGTTCGTGGCTGTATGGTTATAAAGCCATATGGTTATGGTATCTGGGAAAATATGCAAAAAGCATTAGATAAAATGTTTAAGGATACCGGGCATCAAAATGCGTATTTTCCTCTATTCATTCCTAAAAGTTTGTTTGAAGCCGAAGAAAAAAATGCAGAAGGATTTGCAAAGGAATGCGCCATTGTAACGCACTACCGTTTAAAAACGGATCCACATAATCCCGGAAAATTAATGGTGGATCCGGAAGCAAAATTAGAAGAAGAATTAATTGTTCGTCCTACCAGTGAAGCCATTATCTGGAACACTTACAAAGGATGGATTCAATCATACAGAGATCTGCCTATTTTAGTGAATCAATGGGCCAATGTGGTACGTTGGGAAATGCGTACGCGTTTATTTTTGCGTACGGCAGAATTCCTTTGGCAGGAGGGTCACACAGCTCATGCTACCAAAGAAGAAGCCATTTCTGAAACTAAACAAATGCTGGATGTATATGCAGATTTTGTTGAGAACTGGATGGCTGTTCCTGTTGTTAAAGGTGTAAAAACAGCTAACGAACGTTTTGCCGGTGCTGATGATACTTATTGTATTGAAGCATTAATGCAGGACGGAAAAGCTTTACAGGCAGGTACATCACACTTTTTAGGACAAAACTTTGCCAAGGCTTTTGATGTAAAATACGTCACCAAAGACAATAAACAGGAATATGTTTGGGCTACCTCATGGGGTGTATCAACCCGTTTGATGGGAGCTTTGGTTATGAGTCATAGTGATGATAACGGATTGGTTATTCCTCCGAAATTAGCACCCATACAGGTGGTGATCGTGCCTATTTACAAAGGGGATGAGGGTTTAGCCAAAGTATCTGCAACAGCTAACGATATTAAAAAGAAGTTGCAGACTAAAGGCATTTCTGTAAAGTATGACGACAGGGATTCTCAACGCCCGGGATGGAAATTTGCAGAGTATGAATTAAAAGGTGTACCGGTTCGTATTGCTATTGGGGAAAGAGACTTAGCAAACGGAACCGTTGAAGTTGCCCGAAGAGATAATTTAACTAAAGAAACGGTAAGCGTTGAAGGTATTGACGGTTTAGTAGAAAATTTACTGAATGATATTCAGGCTAATTTATTTAATAAAGCAAAAGCCCGTAACGAAACACTCACTACAAAAGTAGACTCGTACGAAGAGTTTAAAAAAGTGTTAGATGAAAAAACAGGATTTGTGTATGCACACTGGGATGGGACACCGGAAACAGAGGAAAAAATAAAAGAAGAAACAAAAGCAACAATCCGCTGTATTCCTTTAAACAATACACAGGAAGCAGGTGTTTGTATCTATAGTGGCAAACCAAGTACACAGCGTGTGTTATTTGCCCGTGCTTACTAAAGTGTAAGTATGATTTTGAATTATAAGTGATGAATTTTAAAATAAAAGATTAAAAAAAATATGGCGACTTTAATACTATTTAGACATGGACAAAGTGTATGGAACCTGGAAAATAAATTTACGGGCTGGGTTGATGTGGAATTGACAGAAAAAGGGATTCAGGAAGCAAAGAGTGCCGGCGAAAAATTAAAACCGTTCAAGTTTGATCTGGCTTATGCTTCGGCTTTAAAGCGTGCTCAAAATACTTTGAAATTAGCGTTAGAGGTTGCCGATCAACCTAACGTTCCTACTACTTACGACAAAGCTTTAAACGAGCGCATGTATGGTGATTTACAGGGTTTAGACAAAACAGAAACTGCTGAGAAATTTGGAGAAGATCAGGTTAAAATATGGAGAAGAAGTTATGACATCGCTCCTCCTAACGGAGAAAGTTTAAAAGATACGGCAGCGCGTGTTATCCCCTATTTTAAATCAGAAATAGAACCCAATTTAAAGGCCGGAAAAAACATTGTGATAGCCGCTCATGGAAATAGTTTGCGTGCATTAATTATGTATCTGGAAAACATGACGCCTCAACAAATTTTAGAATTTGAAATTGGTACCGCCATTCCCCGTCACTATGAACTAGATTCCAATTTACACGTTTTAAAAGCTGAAAATCTATGAAGTGTCAAGTGATGAATGGTTGGTGAGAAGCACCTTCCCTGGGCATAAATTAATTTTACACACCTATCGCACCGGTAGTTTGCTGGATGAAGCTGTTGAGTATTGCCGGCAAAATGGTGTTGAATTTTATGCGGTAAATAAAAATTATCCGGAAGAAGTTATTACAGAAGACACTCCCCGAAAGTTAAACGTGGATATTTTTATTGACGACAGAAACGTTGGTGGTTTTTTGGGATGGAGCACCGTATGGCAAATTCTTCACCCCGAAGGTGGTGAATTTAATCACATGGTCAAAAATCCGGAAGCACACCATAATTACAAAAAGGAAGAAAAATCATTTTTCCAGAAATTGTTTGGAAAATAAAAAGCACACATAATGGTTATATTAAAAAACAGAGAGGAAATTGAATTAATGCGTGAATCGGCATTAAGCGTTTCCCGTACCTTAGGTATTATTGCTAAAGAAATTAAACCGGGGGTAACCTCTCTTTATCTTGATAAACTTGCCGAAGAATATATCAGAGACAATGGAGGCATTCCGGGATTTAAAGGGTTGTACGGTTTTCCAAACACTCTTTGTATGTCGCTCAATGCCGCTGTAGTTCATGGCATTCCAAACAATACGCCTTTACAGGAAGGTGATATTATTTCGGTGGATTGTGGCGTTATTAAAAACGGATTTCATGGGGATCACGCCTACACATTTGCAGTAGGACAGGTTACTCCTGAAGTTCAAAAATTATTAGATGTTACCAAAGAATGCCTTTATATCGGGATTGAACAATTTAAAAGCGGTAATCGTATTGGTGATATAGGTTTTGCCATACAGCAGCATGCCGAAACCAATGGTTATGGCGTGGTGAGGGAGTTATGCGGACATGGTTTAGGCAAAAAATTACATGAAGATCCGGAAGTGCCAAACTACGGGAAACGCGGGGATGGTCCTAAAATTAAGGACGGGATGGTGATTGCCATTGAACCGATGATTAATATGGGGACCCGTAATATTAAGCAATTAAAAGACGGCTGGACAATCTTAACCGCCGACGGCAAGCCTTCTGCTCATTTTGAGCATGATGTGGCGCAAATTGACGGGAAACCTGAAATTTTATCGACTTTTAAATATATTGAGGAAGCCCTAGGGATTTCTTAGATTATTGTCGATAACTGGGTTAAATTATTATTTGGCTATGTCGTTAAAAATTATTTACTTGCATAGGTTTTTTAGCAACAAACAAATAAATTATGACGATGAACATTAAAAATTTTAAGTTGAACACCAAAGTAATTGCTTTAGGTTTAGCTTCCATATTAATTTACTCTTGTGGCGATCCAAAGCCAACTGAAGGTGAAACCGGAGATGATTTGCCGGATACTGATACTGTAAAGGCTGTAGCATTAAACGTGGGTGGAGAGTTATTTAGCGTTCCGTCTCCTATTCAAACAGCTCTTTTGATCCAAAAATCAGGTGTAGCATACGATAAATCGATTTTAAATGCCGGAAACAAAAACGGACAATATGCATCTGATTATTCAAAATCATTGAATTTAGGAATTTATGGTGCTGATTTGGGTTATGTAAGTATGTATAATCAAACTCAGGATGCATTAGGATACTTAGGTGCCGTGAAACAATTAGCTGACAAATTAGGGGTTTCTGCTGCTTTTGATCAAAACACCATGAAACGTATTAATGATAATATCTCTAACAAAGATAGTATGTTAATGTTGGTTGGTATTGCTTACAGAGCAAGTGATGCGTATCTGAAAACCAATAAACGTACAGAAATCAGTAGTCTGATTTTAACCGGTGGTTGGATCGAAAGTATGAATTTCTCGATTGTTGCTTATAACAAAAAACCTACCGACGAAGTTAAATACCGCATTGCTGAGCAAAAACAATCTTTAGGAAGCATTATCCGCTTAATTAAATCTCATAATTTACCGGATGCTGCCGATTTAATTGTTCAATTGGAAGATCTGGCGAAAGTATATGAAGGCATTACTTCTAAATATAATTTTGTGGAGCCTACTACGGATGAAGCTAAAAAAACAACTTACATCAATAGTACTACCGAAATTTCTATCAGTAAAGAGCAAATAGAACAAATAGCCGCTAAAATTACAGCT
>JACQAK010000019.1 GCA_016194985.1 Bacteroidota bacterium | reverse complement strand
CTACGTTTAAGGCTTTACTCCAGGCTCCATTCGGGAGTCTTACACAACGGTAAATATCACGTCCACCGTATCCACCCGGACGATCAGATACAAAGTATAAGGTGTTATTATCCGCCGTTAAACAAGCGTGAGATTCCCAGTATTTGGAGTTGATATCAGATCCAAAGCTTTGAAGCGAACTCCAGTCTTTTCCGTCCCAGTTACTAAAGAAAATATTTCCATCTTTTTCGGACACTCCTTTAAACACGATTAATGTTTGTCCATCAGGTGTTAAATTCACAGACGCTTCGTGACCAACCGTATTAATGTTAGGAGAAATAGATTTAGGAGAAGACCATTTATCGTTTTCATCTTTGTAGGAGATCACAATATCTTCATAATATTGTCCATCCTGTGTTTTCTCGCCTCCTGTATTGTTAACATTGATGGGCGCTGCCACTAATTCTTTGGCATATACCGTTTGAGCTTTGTAAAATTCAACATCTTCTCTCGTTGTTTTATCTTTCACATAATTCTTCTCAAAAAAATCGTACTGCGCCATTGCCTCATCAAATTTGTAATTGAAGTGAAGGGCTTTTCCATAATAAAAATAAGCGATAGGAGGGGCTTCTTTTTCGGAAGGGTCATCATTCTTGTAATTTTTAGTGATTTTTTGAACGGCTTTTGCTAAATGGCTTTCCGCCAGGCCTTTGTTCATTGAAGAGTTTAAATAGCAATATCCGATATTAAAATTTAAGTTAGCCGAGGTTGAATCTATTTTATACGCTTCCAAAAAATTCTTCAAGGCCACATCATAATTCTCTTCCCCAATTAAAAAAATTCCTTCTCTGAAATAATCGGAATATGAGCCGCTAGGTAATTGAGCTTTAATAACATTAGCACCAAAAAGTAACGCGATAATCAATAAATAACACTTCTTCATCTGATTTTTTTTTACAAGAGAGCAAAAATAGCATAATTTAGACAAAAACCACAATTTACCCGATAAAAAAATCCCGCTCTGGGCGGGATTTTAACATATAAAAGTTTAAGAATTAAGAGGTTCTGGTTACATCCCAGCTTTCCATATAATCGGCTACTTTTCGTAAGAAGCTGCCTCCCAAAGAGCCATCTACCACTCTGTGATCGTAAGATAAAGAAAGGAACATGAAATGTCTGATGGCAATTACATCTCCCTGAGGCGTCTCAATAACTGCCGGTTTCTTTTTAATAGTACCAACCGCTAAAATAGCAACCTGAGGCTGTAATAAAATAGGGGTTCCCATTACGTTTCCAAAGCTACCAACATTACTGATGGTAAATGTACCTCCCTGAATTTCGTCAGGAGTTAATTTATTGTTACGTGCTCTGGTTGCCAAATCATTCACATCTTTGGTAATACCTACCAGATTTTTCTGATCGGCATTTTTAATCACCGGAACGATCAGATTACCTGTTGGCAAGGCTGCTGCCATACCAACATTGATGTTTTTACGTTTAATGATCTTGGATCCGGTTTGATCAACCGATACGTTGATCATAGGGAAATCTTTAATAGCTTTTGCTACACATTCAATAAACAATGGGGTAAATGTGATTTTTTCGCCTTCACGTTTTTCAAAGTCTTTTTTAATCTTATCTCTCCATTGCACCATATTGGTTACGTCTGCCTCTACAAAAGAAGTTACGTGTGGCGATACGTGCTTGCTCATTACCATGTTATCGGCAATGATCTTACGCATACGATCCATTTCTATGATCTCGTCGCCGGCACCCACAGATACAGCAGGGCGTTGAACCAATACGGTATTATCAGGTACACCCACCGTTGATTTGGTAGCATTTGCAACAGGTGCTGATTTTTCTGATACCGGAGCGGTGGTTGTAGCGGTTTGTTTGTTTCTGTTAGGCAGGTAAGCCAAAATATCAGCTTTGGTTACTCTTCCATCCTGTCCTGATCCTTTAATGCTATCCAATTCAGCTAAAGAAATGCCTTCCTCTTTGGCAATACTTTTCACCAAAGGGGAATAGAATTTATCGGAACCTGAAAAATCAACATTTTCGGTATGAGCCACAGCTGCAGGAGTAGTTGCAGCCGGAGTAGTTGTTTGAGCCGGAGTTACTGTTTTTGGGGTCTCAGCCACTGAAGCATTAGCATCAGAAGAAATGATCGCAATAACGGCTCCTACCTGAACAACATCATTTTCATTAAATAATTTCTTGATCAATTTCCCTTCAAACGGAGAAGGAATCTCAGAGTCAACCTTATCGGTTGCTATTTCTAAAACAGTTTCATCAATTTTAATTGAATCACCTTCGTTTTTAGTCCATTTAATAATGGTTGCTTCTGCAACACTTTCGCCCATTTTGGGCATTGTTAATTCAAATTGAGCCATTGTCGTAATTAATGTAGAACGCAAAAATAACGTAATATAGCTATTACACAAATTTTATTAGACAAGAATTTGTCCCGTTGTCCTATTTTTAAGTTTTAACAGTAACTTAACTTGCCACAACCTCAATAAATCCAACAGAGTCGGACTTTTTGATGCTTAGCGACTTGGAGTAGTTTAGGATATTCTGAATGATCGAATCAGAAGGTTCGTGTTCGACAACAAGAGTTGGGGCTTGTTGCTTGTTTTTAGTGGCTTTTAAAGGTGTAGAAACAAGAGTAGAAGTTTGTTGCATAGGCAGTTTTAGGGGGTTAATATGTTTAATTAACGGCATGAATTGCAATTTATTGTGTACTTACCAAAAAACATTAAGTTATACTCTGTTTACCTGATAAAGTTTCCCAATTATGAACCCTTTTTTTAGAATATTGCAGGTTTATTTTATGACCATTTTATTAATTTTTTGGGCGTATCCCGCCGGTTAGCGGGTCGGTCCGCCAGCCGGCGGATACAATCTTTTGCAAAAGGCAAAAGGATTTCCGCTTGCATCCCTTATGCAAGTAAGCATCTTAACAAAGTGTTATTTCTTATGAGACTGAATGTTATTGGGAGCATCTTTATCTAACTATTTTTTATTAGCCCTTCGGGACAAATAAAAAGTGTGAGTCCCATCGACCGGTGGAAATGTCAAAATGAAACCAAAAATAAACTTCGGGTTAATTTGCTTTTGCCCTAATTTTTTATTTAATTTTGTTTAAAATTTCCTCCAAAAACTATGTCAATTAAAACCATTTTAGCTGTGTTCTTTATCACAGCATTATCCATTTGTGGATTAACGTATTATTCATCTGCTTCAGCCAAACATAATTCAGGGTTTATTAATCCGGCCTACAAAGAATTCATTTCTGCTTACACAGTGGGTTATGTATCTGTAGAAAGTAAAGTGCTGATTGTTTTGCAGGACGAAACAACAGCTGATATTGAAATCGGAAAAGAAGTGGATAATACTTTATTTGATTTCTCGCCGGGTATTGAAGGGAAATTGACCTGGCTGGATAAAAAGACCATTGAGTTTAAACCGGCTCAAAACCTCAGCAGTAACCAAACCTACAAAGTGTCTTTTCATTTAGGGCAGGTATTGGCTGTAAGCGACGAGTTAAAGGAATTTGAGTTTGAATTTTCCACCTTAAAGCAGGCCATGGAAATTACGGTTGATGAATACAAAACAGATGAAAATAATCATTTAAAAATTGAAGGTACACTCACAACAGCTGATTTTGCTGATAATACACTGGTTGAAAAAACCACACAAGCCTCACAGGGAGGAACATCGTTAGTGATTAAATGGCTGCACGAAAATTCTACCACGCATCATTTCTCGATCGATCATGTGCAAAAAGGAAAAGGCAATTTAATTATTTCATATGATGGTGAAGCGATTGGCGCTGCAGAAAAAAGCACTCAGGAAATTACCATTCCCAATAGTAATGAATTTGTACTATTAAATGTATTGATCGAAAATGATCCCGATCAATATGTTACCCTTCAGTTTTCAGATAAAATAGATCTGAATCAAAACCTGGAAGGCTTGATTTCCATCACTAATCCAAACGGTTCAACTGCTACTTCCTATGATGATTATGGAAGTGAAAACAACGAAAAACTTCCGGTGAAAGAATCGAAATTAACTTATTTGATAGAGAACAATTCCATTAAAGTGTATACCGGAGAACGTTATACTGAAACCAGAGAGTTATTGATCAGCAATGGTATTAAAAACAGTGATGGTAAGCATTTAAAAGAAACAGAAACACGCTCTATCTTTTTTGAAGATCTGAAACCGGCTGTGCGTCTGGTGGGAAAAGGTGTGATCATGCCAAACTCAAGCGGATTAATTTTTCCGTTTGAGGCTGTGAACTTAAATGCGGTAGACATCAGAATCACACGCATCTATGAAAATAACATGCTGCAATTTTTACAGATCAATAATTTAGAGGGCAGTCAGGAATTACGCCGTGTAGGTAAATTAATTATTAAGAAAAAAGTAGCCTTACAAAGTAATGGTAATCCTACCCGCAACAAATGGAATAAATATTTGATCGATTTATCATCTTTAATAAAGGCAGAACCGGGAGCTTTGTATAACATTCGTATTGGGTTTAACCGTAACTACTCTACCTACAATTGTCAGGGCGATACAACAGCCGGTGATGGAGAGAGTGAATACACTACAAACAGCGAAACCGATGATGAGGAAAAAGACTGGGATTACTATAGTTCTTATGACGATTACTATGATGACTACTATTACTATGATTATTCTGAAAGAAACAATCCTTGTTCGAGAGCTTACTATAATAACAAATCTGTTACCAGAAATATTTTAGCAACTAACATTGGATTAATTGCCAAGCGTGGAAATAATGGTCAAATCAATGTCTTTACCTCCGACCTGATCTCTACCAAACCATTGGGTAATGTTATCATTGAAGCGTTTGACTACCAGCAACAAAAATTAAAACAGGTTACAACTAACGGAGATGGTATTGCCGTTTTGGAAACCAAGCAAAAACCATTTATGATTATTGCCAAACGTGGCCAGGAACGCACTTACTTAAAATTAGATGATGGGTCGTCGCTATCGCTGAGTTCGTTTGAAGTAGACGGCGATGTGGTGCAAAAAGGCATCAAAGGTTTTATCTACGGGGAACGCGGTGTGTGGCGTCCGGGAGATAGTTTATTCCTGTCTTTTATTTTAGAAAATAAAACCAAAGAGTTCCCTGAAAATTATCCGGCATCATTAGAATTAATTAATCCACAGGGACAAGTAGTACAAAAATTAACACGCACCAAACATCTGGATGGCTTTTATAATTTCTCTACCAAAACAGAAAATGCTGCCCCAACCGGCGTTTATCAGGCCAAGGTAAAAGTAGGTGGTGCCGTATTTACAAAAAATATCCGTATCGAAACGATCATGCCAAATCGTTTGAAAATAAATTTAGACTATAAGAAAGAAAAAATTTACAGTTCCGATCTTACCTTAAACAGTGACTTATTTATTAACTGGTTACATGGTGCGCCTGGGAAAAATTTAGAAGCAAAAATTGATGTATCCTTATCTCAGATCAATACGGAGTTTAAAGGCTACAAAGGATACACCTTTGATAACCCAGCAGTGAATTTTTATTCGGAAACACAAACCATCTTTAGCGGAAGAACCGATGATGATGGAAAAACAACAGTAAATGCCCAATTAAGTGATACGAAAGATGCGCCCGGATTTTTAGCGGCCAACTTTACGATCAGAGCATTTGAAGAAGGTGGTTCTTTCAGTACCGACAGATTTACGATTCCGGTTTCTCCGTTTACAAATTATGTAGGTGTTAAAGTGCCTGATACAAAAGATAATGAACAATATTTAGAAACAGACATTGATCATAACATTCAAATAGCCACCGTAGATGAGTTTGGTAAAGCTACTTCACGTTCCAACATCGAAGTAAAAGTGTATAAGCTTGATTGGCGTTGGTGGTGGGATAATTACAACCAGGATTTATCCTCTTACATAGGCAGCAATTATCATGAGCCGATTTATACAGAGCAAATTTCTTCTTCCAACGGAAAAGCCAATTTCAAATTACGTGTCAATCGTCCGTCATGGGGCCGCTACCTGGTATATGTAAAAGATGTGGAAAGCGGGCATGCCTGCGGAAAAGTTGTATTTATTGACTGGCCAAGCTGGGCGGGAAAATCTCCAAAAGGAAATGAAGGCAGTAATGTATTAACCGTTAATACTGATAAGGAAGAATATAAAGTTGGAGAGAAAGCCAAAATATTAATTCCAAGTCCAACAGGAGGCAAGGTATTAGTGAATATTGAAAACGGTTCGCGTACACTGATTAGTAAATGGGTAGACACCAAACAAGGTATTACTGAATTTGAATTCCCGGTAACCAAAGAAATGACTCCAAATATTTATGTATTTGTTCATTTAATTCAACCACATGCACAAACCGTAAATGACCTGCCTATTCGGTTGTATGGAGTGGCGTCTTTAATGATCAAAGATGATAATACTATCTTAAAACCGCAGATCAAAACAGACGCGGTATGGAAACCGGAGAGTCAGGAAATTGTGAAAGTAAGCGAAGAGAATGGGAAAGAAATGGCCTACACCTTAGCTATTGTTGATGAAGGATTATTGGATATCACCCGCTTCAAAACGCCTGACCCATGGAAAGCCTTTTATGCCAAAGAAGCCTTAGGTGTTAAAACATGGGATATTTATGATAATGTGATTGGTGCTTTTGGAAATACCATGAGCCGTATGTTATCCATTGGTGGTGATGATGCAACCAATAATAAACCCGAAAACAGCGCTTTACGCTTTAAACCAATGGTTCGTTTTGTAGGGCCTTTCCATTTAAAGAAAGGGGAAACTGTCACACATAAAATTGACATTCCTCAATACGTAGGCTCTGTGAGAGTGATGGTTGTAGCCGGTTACCAGGGCGCATATGGCAATGCAGAAAAAGCGGTTCCTGTGAGAAAACCATTAATGATTCTGTCAACATTACCAAGAGTGTTAGGTCCGGGTGAGGAAGTGGATTTACCGGTAACTGTTTTTGCGATGGAGAAAAAAGTGAAAAATGCTACTGTTACTATTACAACAGATAAATTCACTCAGGCTATTAATGGTAATTCGCAAACCGTTAGTTTTAATTCTATTGGAGATAAAGTGGTAACCTTTAAACTAAAAATAAAAGATGCACTGGGGGTTTCGAAAATTAAAATTGTAGCCAAAGGTGCCGGAGAAACAGCCGCTGAAACCATTGAAATTGCAGTCAGAGCTAATAATCCAAGTATGACGGATGCAGAGGAGTTTGTATTAACCTCCAACAAGAGTTTAAACACCACTTATTCGCCCCTTGGCATCAACGGAACCAACAAAGCCTACTTGGAATTATCAACACTTCCTGCAATTAATTTATCTCAACGTTTAAATTATTTAGTAGAATATCCTCATGGATGTGTGGAGCAAACCACCTCATCTGTATTTGCCGGATTGTATCTAAAAGACATTACCGAATTAAGCACCAATCAAAAAGCCTTTATTGATAATGCTACCAAGGCCGCCATTAACCGATTAAAAGGATTCCAAACATCGAGCGGAGGATTATCGTATTGGCCGGGTTTAAATTCTGCTGATGAATGGGGGACCAATTATGCGGGGCATTTTTTAATTGAAGCAAAAACGAAAGGCTATTCGTTGCCGTATGGGTTATTAGATAACTGGAAAAAATACCAGAAACAAAAAGCACAAAATTATGTGAGCTCGAAAAACACGTACTACTATGGTGAAGATCTGATACAGGCATACCGACTCTACACCCTGGCATTAGCAGGCGCTCCGGAACTAGGCGCTATGAATCGATTAAAAGAGAACGCCAGATTATCCAACGAAGCCAAATGGCGTTTATCTGCTACATATGCCTTAATAGGTCAAACAGAAGTTGCTAAAAAAATGGTGTATCAAATTCCATCAAATGCAAAACAACAACAAGATTATTATTACACATATGGAAGTACCGAACGCGACGACGCGATGATCTTAGAAACGATGACCTTGCTGAAAGACAATAACAATGCTTTCTTAAAAGTAAAAGCATTGGCTGCCAAATTAGGAAACAATGATTACTGGTTTAGCACACAGTCTACAGCCTACTGTTTAATGGCTATCAGCAAGTATGCTAAATTAAACGGCGACAATGCCACTATAGCCGCTGATGTAAAAATAGGTAACGAACAAATAGCGGTGAGTGATTTCAATAAAACCAAATTCAGGTTAATTGAATTGAAAAATGCGAATGCTACGACTCCAATAAAAGTAACCGTAAAAGGTAAAGGCAATTTATTTGCCAGATTAGTGAAACAGGGCATTCCGAAAGCTGGCACCGAAACAGATAAATTCAATAACCTGGAAGTATCGGTGAGCTATAAAACCTTAGCCGGTACTCAGATCGATGTCTCTGATTTAGAACAAGGCACCGATTTTATGGCGGAAGTTACTATCAAAAATCCCGGAGTCAGAGGGATGTATAGAAACCTAGCTTTATCACAGATATTTGCCAGTGGTTGGGAAATACGTAATCAACGTTTGGATAATATCACCTATAGTAAAGGCGATACACCTACTTATCAGGATATCAGGGATGACAGAGTGTATAGTTATTTTGATCTGGGTGTTGGTTCGGTTAAAACATTTAAAGTATTGTTAAACGCTTCGTATACAGGCTTGTATTATTTGCCGGGCGTAAGTTGTGATGCTATGTATGATAATAGCATTTCGGCGCATGTGGCTGGTAAATGGGTGAGTGTGAAGAAACAAGGAGCGATACAGTAAACCGTCATACTGAACTTGTTTCAGCATCTCTGAGACCCTGAAACAAGTTCAGGGTGACAAAAACTTAATTTATATTTGTAAAATGAAACTAGATATATTAGCAATTGGCGTACATCCTGATGATATTGAGTTATCGGCATCCGGAACGATTTTAAAACATATTGCCTTAGGAAAAACAGTAGGAATCATGGATTTAACCCTTGGTGAATTAGGTACCCGCGGCAATGCTCTATTAAGAACAGAAGAGGCGATGAAATCGGCAAAGATACTGGGTGTATCTGTGCGAGAACAATTAACCATGGCCGATGGTTTTTTTGAGAATAATGAAGCACATCAACGTCAAATTATTGAAGTGATACGAAAATACCAACCTGACATTGTGTTATGCAATGCTATTAGTGATCGACATCCTGATCATGGACGGGCAGCTAAACTTACTGCAGATGCCTGCTTTTACAGCGGCCTGGTAAAAATCGACACCAAACAGACGCCATGGAGACCAAAAGCAGTGTATCATTACATTCAGGACAATTTTATTGAGCCGGATTTTGTAATTGATATTACAGCATATATGGAAAAGAAAATGGAATCCATTATGGCCTATTCTTCACAATTTTTTGATCCAAATTCAAAAGAGCCTGAAACACCGATTTCCACGAAAAACTTCATGGAATATGTAAAGGCAAAAGGAAGTTTATTTGGCAGGGCTATCAATGTTGACTATGCAGAAGGCTTTACGGTTAACCGTTATATTGGCGTGGAAAATTTATTTGATTTAAAATAGTTCTATCAACACAGGGGTACAGAGAAACAGAGATTTTTAATCTCTCTCCCATATTCTGGTTGTTCTGCCTTCCTGCTTAATCACTTGCCAGTGCTCCTTTTCTGCACGTTTGAGCAAGCGCTTACGTAGTTTTTTAGGATAAAAGTATTTTGTGATCGTTCTGCTTCTGGATAAAGGCCTGCATATTTCCGATTTACTTAACATATCGTAGGCTCCGGCCGCACAGCGCATTCCAATGAAAGCATAATCATAAGGTGTTTTCTCAAAATATAGTTTTTCGGTTGCTTTAAATTTGAGCAACTGCTCTTCCGTCATAGGAATAATAATGGTTGTGATCTTTTTTTTGGCGGAATCTCCGCGCCAGGCTAAACTTTTATCTTCCCTGTATATTCCGGCACTTTTACTCTTGTGTGCAAACACATGCCATTTGCCATTATTAGTACCAAAGCTGATAATTTTATGATCAACTTCCAAAAACACATGGCCCCCGTGAATGCCTCCGAAAAATTTTGGCTCTGTATTTTTATAAGCATGTTTAGGCCTTGAACCATAAACAAAATGAAGTTTCACCACCAGCGAATCAGATGCCAACAGTGCATTTGAAAGAAACAGAAAAAGAAAAATACTACGAAACATGATAACTACATCACATGTAAATTATCCAGGGTATCTTTTGAATAAAAGAAATTGATAAAATTCAATACACTAAAATGAGGAATAGAAGTGCCTCCACGAGGATAAGACGCCGATTTTACTACCGGTTTCACTACCGGGCTGGTAGTCACTGTTTTTTCTGTAGCCTGAGATTTCACGATCTGAGGATGTTTTACACAGTCCTTGGGTTGTTGCTGAGCCTTAGGCTGAGGCTGAGATGCATGTACTTTAAATAAACATGCAAATAAGAACACATATATAAAAACAGCAGTTTTCATTTTTATGATTTTAGTTATATCAAAAATAAACCTTTTTTCAGAATAAACAAACTCCGGTAAAATCCAGTTATAAGACGTTCTTCAACTATCCTATTTTACTCCAGGAGCTTCGTGTTTTCCCTTGGTACTGCAGCTGTTGAATCAATAATTGGTTCTCAGGTGCTGCTAAATTAGGGTCTTCATTTAAAACTGCCTGTGCTGATGAGCGCGCCATCTGTAATATTTGCCCATCCTGAGCCAAATCGGCTATTTTCAGATCCATGACCCCGCTTTGCTGTGTTCCGTCCAAATCTCCGGGGCCGCGTAATTTCAGATCCACTTCACTAATCTCAAAACCATCATTGGTTCTTACCATGGTTTCCATGCGTAATTTGCTATCTGCTCCCAATTTATAAGAGGTCATTAGAATACAATAAGATTTATCGGCCCCGCGTCCTACCCTACCCCTCAATTGATGCAATTGCGATAAACCAAACCGTTCGGCACTTTCAATCACCATCACACTGGCATTGGGAATATTCACTCCCACTTCAATAACGGTAGTTGCTACCATAATCTGGGTTTCCTGTTTAATAAAGCGTTGCATCTCAAATTCTTTTTGCTGAGTTGTCAGTTTACCATGCACAATACTGATCTGATAATGTGGGGGAGGAAAATCATTTAACAAAGCATCATACCCCATTTGCAAATTCTGATAATCCATTTTTTCGCTCTCCTGTATCAAAGGATATACAATGTATACCTGACGCCCCAAAGCAATTTGCTCCTTCATAAAGCCTATCAAACGCAACCGCTGACTTTCCATAAAATGCATGGTGGTAATTGGTTTTCGGCCCGGCGGTAATTCATCAATCACCGAGGTATCCAGATCACCGTACAGGGTCATGGCTAATGTTCTTGGTATAGGCGTCGCTGTCATAATTAACACATGCGGAGGCTGTGTGTTTTTTTTATGCATCTTACCACGTTGAGCCACACCAAAACGATGCTGTTCATCGATCACTACCAATCCCAGATTTTTAAAGATCACAACGTCTTCAATCAGAGCGTGTGTTCCTATTAAAATATGAATAGTACCGGCTTCCAGTCCTGCATGCAGTTCTCTACGGGCTTTGGTTTTGGATGAACCGGTTAACAGGGCCACATTCAGACCCATTGGTTCCAATAGTTCTGAAATAGTAGCAAAATGTTGTTTGGCCAAAATTTCGGTAGGCGCCATTAGGCATGCCTGAAACCCATTATCAATTGCCAATAACATGCTCAATAAAGCCACCAATGTTTTTCCGCTTCCCACATCGCCCTGTACTAAACGACTCATTTGCTTACCGGAGCCCATATCCACACGAATTTCCTTCACCACGCGTTTTTGCGCATTGGTTAATTGAAAGGGCAAATGATGATTATAAAAATTATTGAACGTATCGCCTACTTTATTAAACACAAAGCCTTGCGTGAGTTGGTGCCGCACCAAATTACTTCTCAATAATCTTAACTGAACGTAAAATAATTCTTCGAACTTTAAGCGGAACTTTGCTTTCTCCAGCAATACTTTCGAATCGGGAAAATGAATTTGTTTCAGTGCTTCCAGCTTTGAGAGTAATTTAAAATCCTGAATGACCGAAGGAGTCAATGTTTCCTGAATATTTTGTTCATTCAATTGTAAGGTTAGTAAACGCAGGCATTTGCGAATACCATCGCTATCTAAATTCCTGTATTTTAATTTTTCGGTACTGTGATATACCGATTGAAACGACGACTGGTTAGCCAATAACTCCGGCGTTACTACATCTATTTCGGGATGCGCCATATTAAAGCGTCCCATAAAAGAAGTGGCCTTTCCGTAAACAATGTATTCGGTATTGGATTTAAGTTTTTCGGCCATCCACTTGGCCCCCTGAAACCATACCAATTCTATGATTCCCGAACTGTCTCTGAGTTTCGCCACCAGGCGCTTGGTTCGTTTATCTCCCACAAAATCAATTTCCACGATATGTCCGCGCAACTGATAATAGGCCGAATCTTCGGTTACTTCTCTTACACTGTGAAACCGGGTTCGGTCTACATACCTGAACGGGTAATGAGTGATCAGATCTTTATAGGTAAAAATAAATAATTCTTTCTGCAATACTTCCGCACGCTGTGGGCCAATACCTTTCAGGTAGCCAATGGGTGTATCCAGAAAATGAGAATTCATGAGATGGCAAAATTACTACACAGGGGCTGTTAATACAATTATTGAAGAACGAATTATAAACAATCATTCTCCATTATTTTTGTCATGTGAAGCTCCGCTTATTCATACTGATGTTGTTCGCCTGCTTTTTTGCAAAAGCTCAGTTTTTGGACACCTTTAAAGTTTTTTTACATTCGCGCCCAAGCATTGATACCCGTTTAGAATCGCGTTATTCGTTCTTTAACAATAATGCCACTAAGGTTACGGGCGTTCGGTTGGGATTAAGCTTCAGAAGGAAATTACGCGTTGGTGTTGGCTATAGTTGGCTGGATACGGACGTTAGTGATAAGCTACTCATTACTGATGCATACGGAAATGCAAGGGTTACCGACAATCATTTAAAATTCGGATACATTTGTTATTATGCTGATTTTGTATTCCATAAAACCAAGCGTTGGCAATTGAGTGTGCCTATACAGGTGGGAACAGGTATGTATTGGTCGCAATACAATGATGGTCTGAATACGATCAAATCCAAAAAACGGTTATTATTATTTTATGAGCCCGGCATTACCGTGCAGTTTAAAATAACACAGTGGTGCGGATTAGGGCTTGATGTATGTGCACGATTGGCCTTAAGAAATACAAATTATGTCAGCGATAAATTGAATTCGTTTGTGCTGGCACCAAAGCTGCTCATTTGGTTTGATCAGATCTTTTATCTGGCAGCACCAAAATCAAAGATCACTAAAAAATACGGGCCGGCTTATTGGTAGTTTTTTGGGCGTGCCGGCACAAAAAAGACAGTGCCGTCGGGCTTTCCACTTCAATCTTTTGCAAGAGGCAAGCAAAAGGATTTCCGTTACAATCCCTCACGCAATTTATATTTAAAATAAAAGATAAATCTTCAACTTAAGATCAAACCTGCGTGAGTGATTGCAGTGTAAATCCTTTTTTGAGGAACGAAAAAAAGATTGAAACATTGGCGAGGATAAAGCGTAGCTTTTGACGAAGGCACCGAGCGTAGCTCCGCACGGTCCGCCCACCGCGGACACGCCCCCCTACTCTTCAGAGTCAGAAAGGTCCGGCAAAAAGAACAGAATAAAGGATGCAATAACCGGAAGAAGCAAGCCTATAAAAAACCAGGCAATCGGATTTCGGCCCATACGTTTTGCAAAGGAGGCTGTAATTAAAGGAATACTAAACAAAGCTGTAATTCCTAGCATGATAAAAAAAGCTGCGCCCATGTTGTTGCTGATGTGTGTGACAAAATTATAATTATTGACTGATAAATGCTACAATTTATAGCAGCAGACTGTATTTTAAATTTGTACTTTTACCATGATGAATGAAAATTTAGACGCCAATAACGAGAAGCTTTCGAATACTGATAAAGATTATGAAAAAGCGTTACGTCCCGTAGAGTTCAATGACTTTAGCGGACAGGAATCGGTTGTGGATAATCTTCGTGTTTTTGTGCAGGCTGCCAAGCAGCGTGAAGAGGCATTGGATCATGTATTGTTACATGGCCCGCCGGGCTTAGGAAAAACCACTTTGGCGCATATTATTTCCAATGATCTGGGAGTAAATTTAAAGGTAACCAGCGGTCCTGTATTGGATAAACCGGGAGATCTGGCTGGTTTACTAACGAACCTGGAACCTTTTGATGTGTTGTTTGTAGATGAGATCCATCGTTTAAGTCCCATTGTTGAAGAGTATTTATATTCGGCAATGGAAGACTACAAAATTGATATTATGATTGACAGTGGGCCAAACGCAAGAACGGTTCAGATCAAATTAAATCCTTTTACACTAGTAGGTGCTACCACGCGTAGCGGCTTATTAACAGCACCATTAAGAGCACGTTTTGGAATTACATCCCGCCTGAATTATTATGACAGTAAAGTATTAACGGGTATTGTTCAGCGTAGTTCTGCTATTTTAGGTGTAGAAATCGCCGATGAAGCTGCTTACGAAATTGCCCGCAGAAGCCGTGGAACACCACGTATAGCCAATGCTTTATTAAGACGCGTGAGAGATTTTGCACAAATAAAAGGCGACGGTACCATTAATATTGATATTGCTACCTATGGGCTAAAAGCACTGAACGTTGATAAAAACGGATTGGATGAAATGGATATTCGTATTTTATCTGCCATCATTGATAAGTTTAAAGGAGGCCCTGTTGGCATTACTACGATCAGTACTGCCGTAGGAGAAGAATCGGGTACTATTGAAGAGGTGTATGAGCCGTTTTTAATTCAGGAAGGCTATATGAGCCGTACACCAAGAGGTAGAGAAGCTACAGAGAAAGCTTACAAACATTTAGGTAAATCGTACAGAGGCCGGATGGGAGGCTTGTTTGAAGACTAGCATTCTTTTTGTTTTAAAAATATACTTAGAACAATAAGGATTACTGTCAGTTTGAGCGTAGTCGAAAACATCAGAAAATTATCTTAGAACGCTTCTCGACTACCCTCGAAGTGACACAATCTATTTAATGACCTGCTGTATTAGAATAATGTAGGTTTTGTTTGGGCGTGTCCGCCTGATTTAATAAAGTGATTAAAATAAACCTACATTATTCTAATTCATTACTTTTTAGGCGGCTCTTTTGATGTAAACTTTTTACTATAAATTAAAGGCACACCAATTTCCAAAACAGATTCTTTTGCCTTAGTTTTCTTAGTTACATTTTGGTAATCAGCATAATAAATTTTTGTTAAGATCAAAAAGTAAGAAATAATCAGGGGGCCAAAGATCAGGCCGGTGATGCCAAGGTATTCTAATCCTAAAATAATGCCTAAAACGGTAATAACAGGATGTACATCCGCCATTCGTTTGGCCAGTAAAAAACGAATCACATTATCCATGCTTCCCATAATCAATACACTCCATAGAAGAAGAACTGCACCTTGCCAGTTAGCCCCAATAAAAAACAAGTAGATACAGATTGGCACCCAGATAATACCTGTACCTACAATAGGAATAATAGAGGAAAAACCTGTTAAAATGCCCCAAAATCCTGCATCCGGAACTCCGGCAATCAAATAGATGATATATCCGAATACCCCCTGGGCAACTGCTATTAAAGGAATTCCTATAGCATTGCTAAAGGTTTGGGCTTTTAGTTCTTCGGCAAACATTTTAATCTTACTTTTTTGAAAGGGAAGCGACAGGATAATATAGGCCTCCATGCGATTAAAATTAATCAGCATGAAATACAAAAAGAAATACATCATCACAATAGAAGAGAAAAAAGCAAAGCCCTGATTTAAAGCGCCTGATACAATTTTAGCACTGGTCGACTTGATCACATCAATGTTTTGATCGGTTAGCACTTCTATTCCAAATTTATGTTGCAAGGTTGAATCCATCTGATGAACATAGGGCAAAAACGTATTAGGATTAGAAGCAATAGGCACCACCTTATTGTAAGCCATTGAGAAAAATAAGGTAATGGGCAATAAAATAATAACAAATGATACCACGATCACTAAAATCGCGGCCCGGCTTTTTTTCCATTTTTTTTGCTGAACCAGGGTGATCATCCAGCCTTTAAATAATACATAAAACAATACGCTGCCCAAAAATGCCGTGAAATATTCTTTTAATGAAAAAGCTATAAACAAACCAAATACAAGTATTATGATCAAAAAAATATTTTTGTTTGCCTTAAATTCAGATTTTGCATCCATGATAATAATCAGTATAACGTATTAGTTGAAATTTTTTAGTAAATTAGTATAAATATTTAACACCTCAAAACAATGAACGATAAAACAAAAATAATGGGCGCTTTGGTTCTGGGCGCTATTGCCGGAGTAGCGATTGTTAAATTATTGGAATCGGACAAGGGAAAAGAGTTTGTGGAAAGTGCCAAAGAAAAAGCACAATCAACAGCCGATGATATTAAGGCAAAAATACATCAATTAGAAACTGAGTTGAGTGAATTGTTACAAATGCAAAAAGAATATAACTCCGGTAATCAGGCCTGATCATTTACATCATGGAAAATACATCCGAAAATTATTTTGATGAAACATACGAGTTAGTAAAAAAATATACTGACGACAGATTATTATTATTTAAGATACAGTCTGCAAAAAAAACTGCAAAAATTACCAGTAAAGTCATTTTTATTTTTATTGCATCCATCCTCTTGTTTTTTATTATGATGTTCTTAGGCTTTATGCTGGCCTATTTTTTTGCTGAAAAAATGAATAGTAATTTTTACGGATTTGCAACGGTAGCTGGAATCTACCTGGGCTCCTTTCTTTTATTTGTAATTGTTTATAAAAGTTATTTCTCCAAAAAGATTATGGATATGGTTACCGGTATCTTTTTTGAAAACGACTCTTACGATATAGATGATCAAGATGAAGACTAATTACAACATAAGCTGTTTTGCCGATTTGGAGCGTGAAGAGATCCGTGTAAGAAAAC
>JACQAK010000018.1 GCA_016194985.1 Bacteroidota bacterium | reverse complement strand
CCCTAATCATTTTGCTTATTTCAAGATCAGCGAAGGATGTGATCGTCCTTGTAGTTTCTGCGCCATTCCGTTAATGCGTGGAGGGCACATTTCAGAACCGATAGAATCGTTAGTGAATAGGGCGAAATTGTTAGCAAGCAAAGGTACACGTGAGTTGTTATTAATTGCGCAGGATCTGACTTACTATGGACTGGATATTTATAAAAAGCGCGAACTGGCCAATCTGGTAGATCAGTTAAGCGATGTGGAAGGTATTGATTGGATTCGATTGCATTATGCCTTTCCAAGTGGTTTTCCGATGGATGTATTGGATGTGATGAATAAAAAAAGCAATGTATGTAATTATCTGGATATGCCTTTGCAACATATTACAGATAATATGCTAAAGAGTATGCGTCGAGGAATTACCAAACAAAAAACCATTGATACGGTGAACCAGATCAGGGATAAAGTTCCCAATATAGCTATCCGTACCACATTAATAGCCGGTTATCCGGGCGAAACCCAACAGGATCATGAGGAAATGTTACAGTGGGTATCAGATACCAAATTTGAACGTTTGGGTATTTTTACCTACTCGCATGAAGAAAATACTCACGCCTACCTGTTAAAAGATGATGTGAAAGAGAAAGTGAAGAAAGAGCGGGCTGATGCCGTGATGAAAGTGCAACAGGAAATTTCCTATAATTTAAATCAGGAAAAGATCGGTAAAACCTATAAAGTATTATTTGATAGAAAGGAAAACGATTATTTTATTGGTCGTACCGAATTTGATAGCCCGGATGTGGATAACGAAGTGTTGGTTAAGGCTACGGATACAAACTATATCCGAATTGGTGATTTTGCTGAGGTAAAGATTAATGATGTCAGCGATTTTGATCTGTATGGCGATTTAGTGTAAGCCCCATGTTTTCATTTTTAAAGAAACCATACCCTTATAATTCATTTTCTTCAAAAGATATTTTATCCAATTTTTTAATTGGTTGTTTTATCGCTTTCTTTTTAATTGTCTTTCAACCTTTCGGGGTTCCTCTATGGCAAACAGAATACAAGACTTTTAAGCTAATAGGTTTTGGCTTCGTATCTTTTATTTGTCCTTTATTGTTTAAACTGACTTCTGTTGTTTTTCTTAAAAAGTATAACCCCGAAGAAACCTGGATGGTTTGGAAAGAAACATTAGCCTTATTGCTTGTGATCTTATTTATTGCCTTTGGTAATTTGTGTTATGGAAATCTCATTCATATCAATCATTTTACAATTCAGGAATTGTTGTTAGCGATGGCTGCTACATTTTTGCTGGCAATATTCCCTATTACAGCTAATGTGGCACTTAAGTATAATCGCTTTGTCATGCTCAACCAAAAAGAAGCGCAATTAATGGAAGAGGAGGTGTTGGATTTTCAGCAACGCTTGGATACGGAAATCGAAGACCAAACAGATAAAGAAGAAGTATTGCAAAAAGAAGAACGACTTGTTTTGATTGCCGAAAACGAAAAAGATATCTTAGAATTAAAACCAGAGGAATTGTTATACATCGAATCGGCTGACAATTATTCAAATGTGATTTTTCTGAAAAACCAACAGATTGCCAAACAATTAATTCGTGGAAGTTTAAAGCGATTGGAGTCACAAATAAGCTTTCCTTTTATAGTGAGATGTCACAGGAGTTATATTGTTAATTTAAAACAGGTTAATCATATTAAAGGAAATGCACAAGGATATAGAATTGAGTTTAAGACAGAACTCAGCGATACCATTCCTGTATCCCGAAACTACAGCAAATCGCTTTTTGAGCGCCTGGAATCCTTAAAATAACTTGCTGTTTATCCCAAAACTTAAATGAGCCGTTGTCTTTTATCCCAAAAGCAGGATAAATATCCCAAAGCCTTGCTAATCAACCCTTTTATTTGGAGTCGCTTGTCGCAGTGATGTAATTTTGCACCCATAAATTATAAAATCATGCAAACAATTTTCACAATCACCATTATTATTCATGTGCTTGCCGGTATCGGTGCACTTATTTCGGGTGCAATGGCCATTATCTTAAAACAAAACACCCCCAAACACAAACCTATAGGCAGATTTTACTTTTGGTGTATGACTGTTATTTTTATAACGGGCGTATTTCTTTCAACAGCTAAAGGGCTATTGTTCTTGTTTTTTATTTCCATTTTTACCTATTACGCCACCATTATCGCTTACAGGTCTTTGCGTTTAAAAAATCTTCACAATGGTCAAAAATTGTTGTGGATTGATTGGCTTGTTGAAATACTGGCAGGAATAACCTTTATGGGCTTAATTATGTATGCCATGTATCATTTTACGGTTAATCATTCGAGTGCAGCGGTTATTCCTTTATTCTTTGGATCGATCGGATTGTTAGGCGTTTACCGTAATGTTAGTAGTTTTATAAAAGGCCCCAAAGAAACTATGTACTGGCTAAAAAAACATATTGGTAATATGTGTGGGAGTTATATTGGTGCTATTACTGCTTTTGTAGTCAATCAATCAGAGCATATTCCTGTAAATCCTGTGTTTTTGTGGCTTGGACCAACAATTATTTTAGTGCCTGTAATAATGGTTGAATTAAAGAAAATTAAATCACAACCTTTAATAAAGGTTATTTCAAAGGCTTGATGATGCGTTTATCTACGCAATATTTCAGAAGTCCGATAACGCCTTTGGTATCCGTTTTTCTGAAAATATTTTTACGATGTGTTTCAACGGTACGTTCGCTGATAAAGAGTGTTTCTGCAATTTTTGCGTTAGTATATTCTTTGGCAATCAGTTCTATTACTTCAATTTCGCGAAGAGATAAACTGATTTCTTTTGTTATAGTTGAAGCTGAGGTTTTTAACATTTCTGCACTTACCTCATCGCTAAAAAACGTTCCTCCATTAGCAACTTTAGTGATGGCATTTAATAATTCAGCTTTACCGGTGTTCTTTAAAATATAGCCACTTACGCCGGCTTTCAGCATATCGCTAATAGTTTCACGCTCACCAAACATAGATAAAGCAATCACCTTAATATCGGCATTTAATGTTTTAACTTCCTTGGTTAATTCAATGCCATCCATTTCAGGCATATTAATATCCGTTAACACAATATCAGGGCGGTATTCTGCAATTTCCTTAACAGCTACTTTAGGAAGCTTGGATTCTCCCACAATAGAAATATGAGACTCTCCACTCAATAAAGCTTTTAAACCATCAATTAACATTTGATGATCATCTACGATATATATTTTTAAAATGCTCATGATGTGCTTTCGTCGATAAAATCTATCGTTTACTAAAATACATATTTATTGTATGAAAATAAAAATTAAACATTATTTCGAATGAAATAATGTTTTGAAGCGAGGTGAGAAGATGATGAAAATCTTAATTAATGGAAGATACAAAGGTTTTTTGATATTCTTCCCATTTGGTTTTTTGATAGTCGCCCGAACCATAGTAGTTTAAAATGGGCTCAAAACTTTTAGGCGGCATAAACCCTTTTAAAATGTCCAAACGTTGTATTTGATTATTTAAAAAAACAATAGAAGGGTAGGCAAGTTGATTATCCAAAATAGACGCCGCAAATTGGTGTGGCGCTTTGGGATTTGAAGCATCCGTGCTCACAAATACATATTTGTCAAATTTCACACTGTCTTTACTTTCGGCATCAAATTTCACAGCATAAAAATTGTCATTAATATATTTGGCAATGGCAGGATTATTAAAGGTTTGAGTACTCATCATTTTACACGGACCGCACCAGGTGCTTTTTTGCAGGTATAAAATACAATAGCTAAGATGATAATCCCTGCCATTGATATGTCTTTCCAGTTAAACATGTTTTATAATATACAAAGGTAATGCCAAAAACTGTTAATTCAGATTTTTGCAATCTTATGAAAGCGTTAAATAATTATTTGATACCACCCATTAATTTTTTAACCAATGGAGATATGGCAATGAGCACAAGACCCGCTACTAATGCGTAAATAGCCAGTTGTTTGTATCCATCCGCATAGATCACCAGTTTTTCTAAATTGGTAGAATTTTCGGAAGCGCTGGCAATATTGGCCCCCAATAAGCCTGCAAAATATTGGCCATAAGCACTGGCTAAAAACCACATTCCCATTAATACGGCCTGTGTTTTTTGAGGAGATAATTTGGTCATGATGGACATCCCGATTGGAGACAGGCATAATTCGCCAAACGTGATGATGAACCAACCAAAGGTAAAGAAATCCAGAGAAGTGATCCCATTTTCATCAGCAAAAAATTTGGTGTAGTAAAAGATATAAAAGCCCGCTGCTAAAAATAAAAAGCCTAATCCGAATTTTACAATGGTATTTGGTTCCAGTTTACGTTTACTTAACCAGATCCATAATAAACCTAATAACCCGGCAAAGGCAATAACAAATAAGGAATTTGCAGAATTGTTTACACCATTTGGATCTAAAGGAATTCCGGCAACGGTATTACTTAAATTATTAGCGGCAAACAAGCTTAAAGAGCCTCCGCTTTGCTCAAAAAATGCCCAAAAGAAAATAGAAAACAAAATAAATACCAGGGCGGCAATCAGTTTTTTGTTTTCCTGAAGAGAAAAATTTCTCATCTCATAAAACAAATAAAGCAGAGAACATGGACCGATAATGAACATGAAAATATCCGTGTATTGAGAGTTGGATACCAGCAAAATAATAAAAGGAATAATGGCCAGAGAACCAACATAGGTTACAATTTCCATCATTTGGCGTTTCTTTGGTGCTTTATCAAGCAATGGAGAAATACCAATACTTCCTAAGCTCTTTTGAGTGCGAACAAAGGTTAATAAACTAACGATCATTACAATAGCGGCTAAACCAAAGGCAATATTCCATGCCAAATGAGCCGGGATAACACTTTGAAACAACATACCTTTACCAATAGCCACACATAAATAGCCGCCTAATAAGGCACCCAGATTGACACCTGCATAAAATAAGGAGAAACCTGCATCTGTTCGGCTGTCTCCGGGCTTATACAAATTACCAACAATGGAAGAGATAGTGGGTTTAAAGAAGCCTGTTCCGATAATATTGAAGCCTATACCTAAGAAGAAAAATTCTTTGGGATCGATTGCCAGAATAACGCTTCCTACAATCATTAATAATCCACCCCAGAACAGCGATTTGCGAAGACCTAATATTTTATCAGCAAACAACCCGCCCACAAATGTAAAGGCATACACAAAGGCTTGTGTGGCTCCGTATTGCAAATTAGCAACAACATCGTTCAGATTTAACTGATGTACCATAAAGAATACGAGCATCCCCCGCATTCCGTAGAAACTAAAGCGTTCCCACATTTCGCTAAAAAACAAGTACCATAGTTGTTTAGGGTACTTTCCTTTAAAATTTTGTATCTCTTCGATGCTTAGTTGTTTTTCCATGCTGTACTGTTTAATAAAAAAACCTCTCTAAATAGTCAGAGAGGTTTAATATAAAGTGAAGTGTTATTATTTAACGCCGTGCATCATTTTTCTTAAGAACGGTGTTAACAGAAATAATACAATAGCGGCAATTCCTGTTAAAACCACAAACACCATAAAAAATTCGTATAAGTTGTGGATTTCCATACCAACAAATACAGGGTTTGTAGCGCTGATTTGATTTTCGTCCAATAATTTAAGTTGTTCTGCCGTAGGAGTAATCGTTTTATTTAAAATGGCCTGTAGGTCAATTCCCAATTCCTGAGCTTTTTTGAATTTATCTCCGGTAGCAGGAATTAATGCACCTAATGAACCTGCTAATGCATAACCAGCAGCATTGGATAAAAAGAAAACACCGAACAATAAAGAAGCAAAACGCTTAGGCGATAATTTACCAACTAAGGATAAGCCGATAGGTGATAAACATAATTCGGCAAATGTTTGAATTAAATATAAAAGGATTAACCATTGGATCCCTAACAAACCACTGTTGCCCAGATCTTTTACATTATGAGCAATGATAAAATAACTTACCGCGATTAATGCTAAGCCAATGGCTTGTTTAACAGTAGATAAAGGTTCTTTACCTTTTGCTCTTAGCTTGTCCCATAAGATACTGAATGGAAAAGCAAAAGCAAATACGAATACGCCATTAAAAATCTGCACCATACTAGGAGGCATTTCCCATCCAAAAATATGTCGATCGGTTTGGTTATCAGCAATAAATGTTAAAGATGAGCCTGCCTGCTCAAAAGCAGCCCAGAAAAAAATAATGAAAAATCCAACGATATAGATTACTAAAATTCGTTAATTCTACTTTGGTTAAGGATTTATCGGAGATGATTAAACCTGCTAAGGTTAATCCCAATGCATAGATAATAGGATAAATAATTGTTTTAACAGGATTAGTACCGGCCAGTAAATGTCTGAAAACAAAAAACAGTATAACAAATGCAACAGCTGCCAGAATTAATGATAAAGAAGAAAATACAGCTTTTTGAGCTTCTCCTTCTTCATAATGAGAAGCATCATTATGTTTTGGCAAACCGCCTAATGGTTTTCCTTCAGGAGTAACCACGTATTTATTTTTTAAAAAATAAAAAACAGCTGATCCAACTAACATGGCAATAGAAGCGGCCAGGAATCCCCATTTAAAGGCATGAATGTCTCTCACACCACCGGCATCTTTTACATCACCTAATATTGGGCAGATTAACTGGCCTAAGAAAGCTCCTAAGTTGATGCCCATATAAAAAATAGTAAAAGCTGTATCTAATTTGCTTTTTTCTTGTTTAGGATATAAACTCCCAACCATACTTGAAATATTGGGTTTAAAGAATCCATTACCAAAAATAATGATGGTTAAAGCTACCCATAGTAATGTTTTGGCTAATTCTAAACTTGAACCAAAAACAGTGGCACTGGCAAATAATGTCATCTGTCCAATAGCCATCATTAAACCGCCCAGTAAAATACAATTTCTGTTTCCGAAAAAGCGATCAGATATAAAACCACCTAACATGGGGGTTAAATAGCACAGCCCTAAAAAACCACCATATATTAATGATGAATCTGCTTCTTTCATCATTAATGAATTTACCATAAATAAGGTAAGAATAGCACGCATGCCATAGAAATTAAAACGTTCCCACATTTCAGTTCCAAATAATACCCAAAGTCCTTTTGGATGCGCTGTTTTCTTTTCAATTGCTTGTTCCATATAAAATTTTAGTGTTTTTTAATTAGTCGTCTAAAATACCATTTTTTTTGTTCCTATCTCCACTTTCTGTGATTTTTAGGAAATCGGGCAAAAAAAAATCCCCGAAAATCACTTTTCGGGGATAAAATTTTAAATGGTATTATATAACTATGATAGTTTTACGTTTACTGCATTTAATCCTTTTTTACCTTCTTGAATTTCAAAGGTAACATTGTCGTTTTCTCTGATTTTGTCTACTAAACCAGTTACGTGTACAAAGTACTCTTTTCCTGATTCTTCCTCTTTAATGAAACCAAATCCTTTTGTTTCATTAAAAAATTTTACTGTTCCTGTGCTCATTTTATTTTTTTAAAAAATTGTTTATGCCCAAAGCTAGTAATAAATATTTTAGAAAAAAAACTTTTTTAAGAAAATATAAGACCTGACTTTGGGCATAAAAAGCCTGTGATTACATCTTAATTAATCGGGCAACTGATTTTTGTTTTCCGTCAGTTACCTCAACAATGTAAGACCCATTGGCTAATGACGAAAAGTCATAAACTTTAGAGAAATTCTCTGTTAGTTTAATGCTTTCGGTTCTAACCATATTACCTAAAACATCATACACATTGATCACTGTTTTATTCTCATCCAAAACACTTGTTGCGTTAATGTCAATTTTTACAGAACCCGAGAATGGGTTAGGATATAATTGAATATTGAATCCATTGGAAGTTGCATACTGATTTAAACCTGTTGCAGCCGAAATAGCAAAGAATTTATCATTGATATCAAAAAAGATATTTCCAATACTCTCTACTTTTACTCTGCAGGTAGGTTTGTTTACAGATACTACCGGCATTACAATGTTTTCTGTTCCGTCATTTGGTGTGTTTGCTAATGATAAAGTAAATGTAGTTCCATTATCTGTACTTACATAAATATTTACATTAGCGCAGTTAATAGGAGCTGCATTAGTTCCATTTACATTCCAGGTAATAGTTTGGGTTGAACCGCTTGGGTAAGTAATACCACTTACACTTTGAGAAGTAATGGCAAATGGGCCTGCAGAACTAACACTTACCTGAGAAACAGCGTAGCAGGTTCCACCGCCACCCATTTTGTTATCGCGGGCGGTTAATCTGAATTTTAATGACTGTGTAGTTGTAGGTAAATATTCTCCTTTGGTTCCTTGCATGTTACCGGATAAAATCACCGATAATTTAGGAAACATGCGGGTAGGAGAAGTTGTTGGCGCATAAGACATGAAGAATGGTTTTGTTCCTGCGTTCCATACACTCGCAGCAGCACCGGCATCAGCTTCTTCCCATTGATATGTTAATGCATCTCCATCCTGATCGGTGGCAGATCCTGTTAATTGGAAAGGAGTATTAACAGGAACCGTGTAGTTCGCACTTCCTGTTACCACCGGAGGGTGATTACCTGTAGCCGTATTTACAGGGCAGCTGTTTCCATTTCCTGTGTTAGAGTATGCCATGATCTCATCAAAGCTTACGGAGTGAAAATAGGGAATACTATGTGCGGCTAAATCATCTGTTCCACAAATACCTGCATAGGCCATAATGGTAATTCCGCTACC
>JACQAK010000017.1 GCA_016194985.1 Bacteroidota bacterium | reverse complement strand
CATCTATCGGCGTGGCATTAAAGTTTGAGAGTGTTTTATCAAATAATTCGATGGTATTTACTAATTCGTTACTTCTTACCGAACAACTGATGGCAAATGTATTAGAATATTTACTGGCTCTTTGAGAACTTCCAATACCATAGGTTTTACCACCTTTTTCGCGGATTTCTTTGAAGAGGACTTCGTTAAACATATTGTTAGCAATCGTAAAGGCCAGTTGATCTTTATCCGTTACGGCAGGTGCTATTTTATTCCATTGCAGGGCACATTGTGTTGCTCCTGTTCTGTTGATAAATCCAATCTCTCTTTTTTTAATGGCAACAGATTCCAGACTTACGCCATTGGTATTTCCCATGGCTGATTTCCATGAGCCATAATACTTTTCAATGATGGGTTTAATGGCGGCTATATCAAAACTTCCACAAATAATTAAATTGGCATTTTTAGGAGTAAAGTTAAAATCATAATATTCTTTAATAATGGCCGGTGTTATTTTTTGAATCTGTGCTTTGTAGAAATACCTGCCTAATGGGTTTGATAAACCATACATAAAATAGTTACTGAATACGGAAGAGAGTTCGGCAATATCCATTTTAGTAGGACTGTTAAAATCTATATTTCTGGCAATCAAAAGATCCATCTTATCTTTTGGGAACGTAGGAGTTAAGACTGCCGCCGACATTAAATCCATACCTGCATCCAGATCTTTACTTAAAATATTCATTTGCACAATGGTATTATCGTTTGTAGAAGTAGCGGATAATGAAGTCCCCAATGCAAATGCTTTATTGGTTTGAGTTTCTGCATCGTATTTTGCATTACCCATTAAAATAGCATTGGATACGATGTCGCTGTAGTTTTGCTGACCCGGGGTCTCATTTACTTTCCCTGTATTTAAAACCAGTTTTACATTAATGGCAGGTATATTACCATATTGCAGCAGGTAAACTTTTAATCCATTCTTCAACGAGAATGTCTCATACGTTGGAACAATCTGCGCCTGTATCTCAAGAGAAGCAATAGCTGCTAATGCCAAAATGATTTTTTTCATAGGGTTTTATTTATTCTTCGATATGGTATTCGTTAATTTTGCGGTACAGGGTTCTTTCGCTAATGCCTAATTCCTGAGAGGCATATTTGCGCTTACCTTTATGCTTCTTCAAGGCTTTTTTAATCATATCAATTTCCTTATCCTGAAGCGATAATGATTCCTCCACCACAATTGGCTGGTTAAATCCATTAGAGTTTTCTTTAACGATAATTGGATTATGAACTTTAATATCGCCGCTACCTGCTACTACAGGGAAATTAGACTCATTCTGATATAATCTGTCGATCGTCTGCAAATCATCGGATGGCAGATTAGATAATCCGCTTGCTCCCACCTGAACAATATCATGCACCACTTTTTTCAAGTCGTTGAGATCCTTTTTCATATCAAACAAGACCTTATACAAAAGGTCCCGCTCATTCATATCGGTTGATGAACTTCCGAAACTATTATTAGCAACAGCCGGCAACGTATTTGTATGATAATTTGGAAGATATTGTAAAATGCCTTCCAAATTGATATCCCGTTCCTTTTCTATGATTGAGATTTGCTCGGTAATATTCTTTAACTGACGGATATTTCCGGGCCAATAATAATTAACCAAGGCATGTTCGGCATCGGGAGATAATTTAACAGCCGGCATTCTGTATTTAGTTGCAAAATCGCTGGCGAATTTTCTGAACAATAAATAAATATCATCTTTACGTTCACGCAATGGCGGTAAATTAATTGGCACTGTATTTAAACGGTAATACAGATCCTCTCTGAATTTGCCTTTTTCAATAGCTACATTAAAGTTAATGTTCGTAGCAGCAACAACACGGACGTTTGTTTTTTGCACTTTACTGCTCCCTACCCGGATATACTCTCCTGTTTCCAATACTCGTAATAAGCGTGCCTGTGTGGTTAATGGCAGCTCTCCTACTTCATCCAAAAAGATCGTTCCTCCGTCTGCTACCTCAAAATAACCTTTACGTGCTTCATGTGCGCCTGTAAATGATCCTTTCTCGTGCCCGAATAATTCACTGTCTATCGTTCCTTCGGGAATGGCACCACAGTTAACTGCAATATATTGTCCGTGTTTACGGGCACTATTCTGATGTATGATCTGCGGAAATACTTCTTTACCGGTTCCACTCTCACCATTAATCAAAACATTCAGATCCGTTGGAGCAACTTGTCTTGCTACATCAATGGCTCTTTCCAATAATTGGTTATTTCCTATTATTCCGAAACGTTGTTTTATGTCTTGTAGATTCATTTGACTAAAGAGACTGCTTGACTAAAGAGAGTCAGGACAGTTTTAATTTTGAGTTAATATTTTATCTCTGAAATTTGAGATTTGTTTTTGTAATACTTCAACTTTATTTAAAATATTTTTTAATTCATTTTCGTTACCATATTTTCGTCTTTCACAAATCAATAGCTGAGTTTCCATTTCATATGATGAAGTTAGCGCAGTAGTTAAGAATTCTGCGAAGTGAATATTAGTTCTTTTACCTGAGCCTTCTGAAATATTTGATGGAATTGATACCGCACATTTTTCAAGTTGATTAACTAAATTATACTTTTCTTTGTTGGGTAATGTATCCGTATAATTATATGTCAAATCACATAAGTCCATTGCATCAATCCAAATAGTTAACTTTTTAAAATTATGTTTTATCATCAGTTAAGCTTTGTCTCTTAAGTCAAATAGTCTCTTATTTCCCTTTGGTCCCTTACACGCACTCTCCAATCAACGTCCCACTCGTACAGCTTGTAGCCAATACATTCACATAATCGCCTTTTTTTAAATTTCCTTTTGGAAAAACAACGACTGTATTTTGAGAATTGCGTCCGCTCATCATCTCTGCTGATTTTTTAGAAAGATTTTCAACCAATACTCTATGTACTTTTCCAACGCCTTCTTTCGTTCGGATTTCACTGTGCCTTCTTTGTGCGTCTACAATCTCTGTTAAGCGGCGACTTTTTACTTCAGCCGGAACATCATCTTCATACTTACGTTCTGCTAATGTTTTAGGGCGTTCGCTATAAGAGAACATATAAGCAAATTCGTATTTTACTTCTTCCATTAAAGATAATGTATCACGGTGTTGTTCTTCTGTTTCCCCACAAAAGCCCGTAATAATATCCGCACTAATGGCGGCATCCGGCATAATCCGACGAATAGCGGCTATTCTGTCCAGATACCATTCGCGGGTATAACCGCGATTCATTTTTTCCAATACATCACTGTTTCCGCTTTGTACCGGTAAGTGAACATATTTACAAATGTTTTCATACTTCGCCATCATGTGTAACACATCATCGCCCATATCTTTTGGATGCGAGGTGGAATAACGGACGCGCAAATCGGGATGTATAAGGGCCACCATTTCCAATAGTTCGGCAAATGTGGTGGAGTTTGCTTTTTGTTCGTCAGTTAAGGTTTCTTTTTTCAATCCTCCTCCACTCCATAAGTAGGAGTTTACATTTTGCCCTAACAATGTCACTTCTCTGTATCCTTTATCAAATGCTTCTTTACATTCCCGTACAATGGTTTCCGGTTCCCTGCTTCGTTCTCTTCCTCTAGTAAACGGAACAACACAAAAGCTGCACATATTATCGCAACCACGCATAATACTCACAAAAGCACTTACACCATTATGATCCAAACGTACGGGAGAAATATCGGCGTAAGTTTCTTCTTTACTTAAAATAACGTTAATGGCTTGCTGTCCGCCTTCGGCAACAGCAATTAAATTTGGTAAATCGCGGTAGGCATCAGGGCCAACCACCATATCTACCAATTTTTCCTGCTCCAAAAACTGATGCTTTAAGCGCTCGGCCATACAGCCCAACACACCAATTAATAAGTTCTTATTGGTCTTTTTTACTTTTTTGTAATCATATAAACGCTGGCGGACACGGGATTCGGCATTTTCACGAATGGCACAGGTATTTACAAAAATTAAATCGGCTTCTTTATAGTCTGTTGTTGTGGTATATCCTTTATCAATCAAAATAGAAGCAACGATTTCGCTATCTGCAAAATTCATCTGGCAACCGTAACTTTCCAAAAACATCTTTTTTCCGCCTTTATGTTCGGTTTCCCTAACTAATGCTTCGCCTTGTTTTGATTCATCTATTATTTTGTTCTCCATGTATATCAATAAAAATGCAAAGATAAGGCTTTGTTATGACAAAATGACACGTTAACCATTTTTCACATAATGAAATCAATATTTTTTTGAAATATTTTATCTTTCTGTAAATCAAATGATTGAATAACAAAAAAGAAAGCCTAAATCGTAAAAAACAGGCTTTCAAAAAATAAAAATTAGGTTTATTCGAATTAAATTTTTTTCCTTTGCAAACTTTTAAGGTCATAAAAAATCAAAAAACGGGTAAAAAAAGCCTGTAAATAGATTCGTTTTTAGCTTTAAAACTCGAACTTTTAATATATATATTATATACATGGCAAAAAATTTAGTTATTGTCGAGTCCCCAGCAAAAGCAAAAACCATTGAAGGTTTTTTAGGGAAAGATTTTACAGTTAAATCCAGTTTTGGTCACATCAGGGATTTAGTTAAGAAAGGATTTGGCGTTGATATTGAAAATAATTTTACACCCACATACGAAGTTCAGCCCGATAAGGAAAAAGTAATAGCGGAATTAAGAAAATTATCAAAAGGGGTTGGCATCCGATGAGGATCGGGTGGGAGAAGCAATTAGCTGGCATTTATATGAAACATTAGGATTAACCAAAAAGAACACCAAACGTATTGTTTTTCATGAGATTACCAAACCGGCGATCATGAAAGCTATTGACAATCCTCGTGAAATTGATATTAACCTGGTAAACGCCCAACAAGCGCGTCGTGTATTAGACCGATTGGTGGGTTTTGAATTATCGCCTATTTTATGGAAAAAAGTGCGTCCTAGTTTATCAGCAGGACGTGTTCAATCTGTAGCAGTTCGTTTAATAGTAGAGCGCGAAAGAGAAATTCAAAAATTCCAATCTACCTCTGCTTATAAAGTGTCTGCCTTATTTAAAGTAGGATCCGGTATTTTAAAAGCAGAATTAGATAAACGCTACGCCACTGAGGCTGAAGCGCAGGCCTTTCTGGAAAAATGCAAATCAGCCGCGTTTACCATTGAAAGCTTAGAAACAAAACCCGCCAAACGTTCTCCGGCTGCACCTTTTACTACATCTACCCTTCAACAGGAAGCTGCCCGTAAATTAGGTTTTTCGGTAGCACAAACCATGCAGGTAGCACAACGTTTATATGAAGCCGGTAAAATTACATACATGAGAACTGATTCCGTAAATTTATCGGAAACAGCCATGGAGCAAGCAAACAAAGCCATTAACCAAAACTACGGCTCCAAGTATTACAATCCCCGTCATTATAAAAACAAAAGCAAAGGTGCACAAGAGGCGCATGAGGCTATTCGTCCTACCTATATAGATAGAACCGTAATTGATGGTGAACGTAATGAGCAACGGTTATATGATTTGATCTGGAAACGTACCATTGCTTCGCAAATGAGTGATGCCGAATTGGAAAAAACAACGGCCAAGGTTAATGTGAGCGGTGCTTCTGAATTATTTGTGGCTCAGGGAGAAGTATTAAAATTTGACGGTTTCTTAAAAGTATATATGGAAGGAACGGATGATGAAGATACTGACGAAGAAAACTCATCGATGTTACCGCCAATGAAAGTAGGTGAAAAATTAGAGAGTCAGGAGATTTCTGCCACTCAACGATTTACGCATCATCCGGCACGTTACACGGAGGCTAGTTTGGTTAAAAAATTAGAGGAATTAGGCATTGGACGTCCTTCTACATATGCGCCAACTATTAGTACGGTTCAAAAACGTAATTATGTAGAGAAGACCGACAGAGAAGGCACTCCAAGACAATACGTGCAGTTAACCTTAGTTAAACAAAACTTGGTAAAAGACATTAAAACTGAAAATACAGGGGCTGAGAAATCAAAATTATTCCCTACTGATATTGGGATGGTGGTAAATGATTTCTTATTGAAATATTTCCCAACCATTCTGGATTTTAATTTCACCGCTAAAGTTGAAGAAGAGTTTGACGAAATTGCAGAAGGTCATTTAGACTGGCAACGCATGTTGAAAGAGTTTTATACACCTTTTCATAAAACCGTTGAAACCACTTCCGAGAATAGCGAACGCGCCAGTGGCGAAAAAATATTAGGTATTGATCCTGTAAGTGGTAAACCGGTATCGGTTCGTGTTGGTCGTTTTGGACCATTAGCTCAAATTGGAGAAACAGTTGAAGGCTCTGATGAGAAACCGAAATTTGCCAGTTTAAGAAGAAACCAAAGTATAGAAACCATTACACTGGAAGATGCATTGGATCTTTTTAAGTTACCAATGAATTTAGGCACTTACGAAGGTAAAGAAGTCGTTGTAGGGGTTGGTCGTTTTGGTCCATATATCAAATTAGATGAAGCCTTTATTTCAATCCCAAGAACCATTGATCCTTTAACAGTGGATATGGAGAAAGCGATTGAAATTATTAAAGAAAAAGAATTGGCCGATGCTCCGGTTGCTCAATACGAAGGTAAACCGGTAACAAAGGGAACAGGCCGTTTTGGTCCGTTTATTAAGTATGATGGCTTGTTTATTAATGTTCCAAGAGCCTACAACTTCAATAATTTATCTCAAAAAGACATTAACGAGTTAATTGAAAAGAAACTAGAGAAGGAAGCTAACCGTTATATTCATAACTGGCCCGAAGAAAAAATTTCTGTAGAAAATGCGCGCTGGGGACCACAGATTAAATTTGGTAAATTAATGCTGAAATTAATTAAACAAGGCGGTGGCAAATTCACTCCTGAAGAATTAGCAGCTTTAAGCCTGGACGACGTGAAAGCGATGATTGTAGCGCAGGTACCAAAAGCCTTTGATAAAAAGGGAGCTAAAAAAGCCGCTCCTAAGAAAGCAAAAGTGGTAAAACTGGCCGGTGAAAAAGCCCCTGCAAAAAAGGCCACCGTTAAAAAGGCAGCCAGTAAAAAAGCGGCGCCTAAAAAAGTAGCAGCCAAGAAAGCAGTGGCGAAGAAGAAAAAATAATTTATCATAAAATCAAGAAAAGCCCTCAGAGTTGAGGGCTTTTCTATTTATTGTAATTAATTATTTGATACATTTACTCAAATATTTATCCTATGAAAAAAAAAATTACAGTATTAATTCTTTTAGTTCTATTTATAAAATACAATGCCCAAACTTTTGTAAAGGAAAGCAAGGAAATAGACGTTTTACAAAAATACAAATGGATAAATTATCTAGGAACCATAAACAATAATGCATACTATTATGATTATAAAATTAACAAACCCGTTGAAACCACATTTCTTTTTCACCGTATAAATCAAACCGATTTAAACCCTGAAACGCCAACGGAAATAAAACTAGATCTATCAAAAAGGATTAGAACATACACTCTAAATAAGGTGTATCTCAAAAACAAGCACATTTATATAATATATTCCGTAGTAGACACTAAGGCTGAACCTCCTGGTGTAACAACATTTTTAAAAGTTTTAGATGAAAATTTTACAGAAATAAACACTGTAAAAATTAACAATGATGTAGTAGACGGAGTAAAATATTTAGGAGATTGTGATATCATTTTCAGTCAGGATGAAAAAAAAGCATTACTAGTATTAAATCATATATCAGAAAAAAATATTGATAGACGTTATATATATGCTCAAAAGAAAACTGAGGTAATATGGTTTAATGCAGAAAAAAACACTATTGAGAGCTCTCTTTTTTTTGGAAAAAATAATAAAGAGTTTAAAACATTTTATGAAAATTTTTCTATAGCAAATAATGGAAATATTGCATTCACTATAGCGGAATATAAATCAAACTTACAAGAAGGCTTAATGTCTGCCATCATTGGTTTAGTAAGATATA